>DATNQN010000019.1 GCA_036703985.1 Leptolyngbyaceae cyanobacterium | reverse complement strand
ACTCTCCGTTTTGAAGTAGTCTGTTTTGGCTTACAAGAAAACTAGTCTCACTAATTTCCTCGCTTAATTAATTTCTTTAACGAGGTTTTGTGTTATTCTGGCTTTCAAACTATATTTTTTTCTAGGTTCGTGGCGGCTTCTCGAGGCGCTCGCTTTCGCGCTTGCTCTCTCTCGACCGCTTTACTAATCTAACAATCCTTCCATTGCTTGTCAAGCTTTTGGATAGTCTTTTTTTTGGGATAGCTGCAACCTTCTCACGGAAAGGGTTTTGAGTTATAGTAGCCAGCCAAGCCAGAAAATGTGAGGAAAATTTTTTGTGGAAATCCCTGTTGCTGTTTTGCCTTCGTGGATAGTCTTAGATCCGATCCTACAGAGTTGGTTATTAGAAGATATCGGTCGGGGCGATCGCACTACTGAAAGTTTGTACATTAGAGGGCAAGTCCAGATTGGGCGTGCCGAGTGGATTGCCAAGGAAATGGGAGTTGTAGCTGGTTTACCGATCGCGGCAAGAGTTTTTCAGCTTTTGCACCACCAAGTTACCTTTGTCCCTATCGTGCCTGAGGGATACCAATGTCAAAAAGGACAGGTAATTGCTAGAATTCATGGGCCTTTTGATGTGTTATTAACAGGGGAACGGGTAGCCCTCAATATAGCGATGCGGCTGAGTGGAATAGCCAGTTTTACCCATAAATATGTGGAAAAGATAGCTGATTTACCAACTAGATTGGTGGATACCCGCAAAACCACACCAGGACTAAGGCTGTTAGAAAAGTACGCTACCCAATTAGGAGGGGCGGTTAATCATCGTATGGGACTAGATGATGCGGTGATGATAAAAGATAACCACATTGAAGCAGCAGGTGGTATCGGTAAGGCGATCGCTCGCATTCGCGCCCAAATACCATATCCTCTTACTATTGAAGTAGAAACAGAAAGCCTAGACCAAGTGCAGGAAGCTATCGAACACGGTGCTGATATTATTATGCTGGACAATATGCCGATTGATGTGATGGGGCAAGCAGTTCGGAAGATTCGCCAGCAAAACGATCGCATTAAGATAGAAGCATCTGGCAACATTACGTTGGAAACTATCCGTGCGGTAGCCGAAACAGGCGTAGACTATATATCAAGCAGCGCTCCCATTACCCGTTCCACATGGCTGGATTTGAGTATGAAGCTAGACATGAGTACGATAGAAGAGAAAAGGACGCTACAAGAGTTTCCCAAAAAATCCTGATGAACCCTACCCTGGAACAACTAAAAAGTAAATTTGAAAAGGCGTTGATCGCATCTTTTGGCAGCGACTATGCTGGGGTAGACCCAATGCTGGTATCTGCTAGCAATCCTAAATTTGGTGATTACCAGTCAAATGCTGCACTTGGATTGTCTAAGAAATTGGGGCAACCGCCTCGCGCGATCGCAGAACAAATTATCCAAAATTTGGATGTAACAGATATCTGCCAACCGCCACAGATAGCAGGGCCGGGTTTTATCAATTTAACCCTTCAACCTTCATATCTGCAAGAGCAATTAAACTCTATACAAGCTGATTCTCGCTTAGGAGTTCCACCAGTTAAAAATCCCCAAAGAGTAGTAGTGGATTTTTCCAGTCCCAACATAGCTAAAGAAATGCACGTTGGGCATTTGCGTTCTACTATTATTGGGGATTCCATTGCCAGAGTTTTGGAATTTCAAGGCGAAGATGTACTGAGGTTAAATCATGTAGGCGATTGGGGAACCCAATTTGGAATGTTAATTGCTTACTTGAGAGAAGTGTGTCCAGAAGCTTTAACTACAGCTAATGCAGTTGATTTAGGCGATTTAGTTAGTTTTTATCGCCAAGCAAAACAGCGTTTTGATGAAGATGAAAAGTTTCAAGAAACAGCTAGACAAGAAGTAGTAAACCTCCAATCTGGAACTGAAAATTCTCGTCGGGCTTGGCAATTGCTTTGCGAACAATCCCGGCGAGAATTTGAAGTTATTTATGATTTGTTGAATGTCAAACTAACAGAAAGGGGAGAATCTTTCTACAATCCTTTACTACCAGAAGTAGTGGAGGATTTAGAAAAATCCGGTTTACTCAAAGAAGATGCTGGGGCGAAATGTGTTTTCCTGGAAGGATTTACTAATAAAGAAGGTAAACCTCTGCCTTTGATCGTGCAGAAATCTGATGGTGGATATAACTACGCCACCACAGATTTGGCAGCTTTACGTTATCGGATTTTACAAGATAATGCCGATCGCATTATCTACGTTACCGATGCTGGGCAAGCAAATCACTTTACTCAGGTTTTTCAAGTAGCTAAACGGGCGGGCTGGATTCCTGATAAATTAGAACTATTTCACGTTCCCTTTGGTTTAGTCTTAGGAGAAGATAACAAAAAACTGAAAACCCGTTCTGGGGACACGGTACGGTTGAAAGATTTGCTTGATGAAGCAATTGTACGTGCCCGGAAAGACCTAGAAGTTAGACTAAAAGAAGAAAATCGATCGGAATCTGAAGAATTTATTGCTAACGTTGCCAAAGTCATCGGTATCAGTGCGGTTAAATATGCCGACTTGAGCCAAAATCGCAACAGCAATTATGTATTCAGTTACGATAAAATGCTGTCCCTACAAGGCAATACGGCTCCTTATTTACTTTATGCTTATGCCAGGATTCGCAGCATAGGTCGTAAAGGTAATATTGATTTCGAGCATATCGGAACAGATCTGAAAGTACTATTGCAGGAAGCAGAAGAATTAGTATTAACAAAGCATTTGTTACAGCTAAGCGAAGTTCTCAGCGAAGTTGAACGCGATTTGCTACCCAATCGCTTGTGTGACTATTTGTACGAACTGAGCAAGAAATTTAATCAGTTCTATGAAAAATGTCGCGTAATTGGCGCAGAAGAACCTCAGCGGACTTCCCGATTAATTCTGTGCGATTTAACTGCTAGAACTTTAAAACTTGGATTATCTTTACTAGGTATTCCAGTTTTAGAACGGATGTAATTCATGACTCCAGAACTCATGACTTGGTTGCTGTTATTTTTATTCGGAATCATCACCGGATTAATAGCAGCAATTTTTGGTATGGGAGGGGGTTTAATAACGGTTCCCTTCCTCACTTTTTGGGGAGTTCCTATCGTTGAAGCAGCAGCTACCAGTTTAGTAGGAGCATTTTTAAGTGCTGTTTCAGGCAGTTTACAAAACTGGCGAACGAAGCAAATCAATTGGCGTATAGCCTTACAACTAGGGTTGTTTGGAATTTTTACCGCACAACTGGGCGCTGCTTTAGGAGATATAATTCCAGAAATTTGGTTAAGTTGGAGTTTTGCAATTTTTTTACTTCTCCAAATTTATTTAATTAATCTGCGACAAAAAGTATCTATTGAAGAGCTAGAAGAAAAGGAAAGTCAAAGTAATTACCCAGAAGAAACTGACAATTCAATAAATAATAAAAATATTTGGGATATTGCTACAATTGGTGCGTTAGCAGGTATCATTTCCGGGTTATTTGGACTAAGCGGGGGTACTGTAATGGTGCCACTTCAGTTAATATTTTGGATGGAACCAATTAAAGTGGCAGTGCGGACTAGTTTAGGAGCAATGATACCGATTACTATATCTGGAATATCCCAATATGCTTGGCAGGGTCACGTGTTATGGATACCAGGACTCTGTTTGGGATTGGGCAATATTTTAGGAGCGCAAATAGGTAGCCGATGGTTAACCCATTTGCCAGAAAAAATAGTCAATCTGCTATTCCGATTAATTTTGCTTTCTTTAGCTATTTATATGTTCGGAAAAGCAGCTATTTAGTTGTTGACTCAAGTTGATAGCCCAACGATGCGCTGTTGATATTCTTGTTCGCTCATCAATTCTTGAGTACTTTCTACTCGGTCTAAAAA
This sequence comes from Leptolyngbyaceae cyanobacterium, assembly GCA_036703985.1. Taxonomy (GTDB): domain Bacteria; phylum Cyanobacteriota; class Cyanobacteriia; order Cyanobacteriales; family Aerosakkonemataceae; genus DATNQN01. The sequence continues at coordinate 35,819 of DATNQN010000019.1, read as the reverse complement.
TACCATACCATCCAAATGATCGTACTCGTGCTGGAATATTCGGGCGACGAAATCAGTTAATTTTTGTCGATGCTGTTTTCCATCGCGACTGAGATACTCAACTTCAATTGCTTGATATCTGGGAACTAAACCGCGAATTCCCGGAATGCTGAGACAACCTTCCCAACCTTTGATAATTTCATCGGAATGGGCAACAATGCGGGGATTAATCATGGCAGTTGGTTCCATCGTGGGGGCGTTGGGATACCTGGGGTTAGGACGAGATGCCACAATAAATAAGCGGTATGATTCAGCTACTTGGGGAGCGGCAATTCCCACACCATTTAATTTGTTAACGGTTACCATCAACTCATCTATCAAAATTTGGATATGGCGATCGCTAACATCTTCAATCGGCTGGGAAACTTGCCGCAAAATCGGATTTCCTAATTGGCAGACTGTTAAAATTTCTGTCATACGAAATTAAGTAAAAGGCACAGTTTGAAATATCTATATTTTACTGTACAGACAAATATTCAAACTAGCCTTCGCCAAAGTTAAAGAGCGTAAAATTAAGGTTCGTTTTGTTGGACTGGGAAAGCACCAAGTTGTACCTGCACGGTTTGAAGTTGACCATTTCGTTGGATATCAATTTGTAATCGATCGCCCACTTGACGGCTTTCGATTACCTGTTGAACTTTATCAGCAGTGGTAACATTTTGATTACCGACTTTTTGAATTACATCGCCTGCTTTTAATCCGGCTCTGGAAGCTGGGGAATTAGGTAATACGCCAATCACTAAAACTCCTTCGTTTGCGTTTACTAAAATGTTTCTGTTAGAGGAGTTTTTAATTCTTTCCTTAATCTCAGGCGTAATGGTAGCCATTTGGATACCGACGAAAGGATGTTCGACTTTTCCTTTGGCAATTAGTTGTTGGGCAATTTGTTGGGCGCGATTGATGGGAATGGCAAAGCCTAAACCTTGAGCGCCACCGATAATAGCAGTATTGACTCCGATTACTTCGCCGCGAGCGTTCAGAAGTGGGCCGCCAGAATTGCCGGGATTAATCGCTGCATCGGTTTGAATAAAACCAATTCGCTTATCGGGAACGCCTACTTGGGAACTGCTTCTATCTGTGGCGCTAATTACGCCAACTGTAACTGTTTTATCTAAACCGAGCGGATTGCCGATCGCGATCGCCCATTGACCGGGACGTAATCCATCAGAATTACCCATAGCAACCGCAGGCATAGTACCAGCATTAATTTTTACTACGGCTATATCCGTTAACTTATCTTCACCAAGTACTCTTCCTTGAAAAGTGCGACCATCTCTCAGGGTGACCCTTACTGTATCGGCACCATCTACAACATGGGCATTCGTGATAATCTGTCCTTCGGAATTAATCACAAATCCAGAGCCAGTTCCCCGTACAGTTCTTTCCTGTGGCGGCTCGAATTCCTCACCAAAAAAACGACGGAAGAACGGATCTCTATACTGATCGCTCCCCGGACGCCTTACCGTCCGTGCAGAATCAATCCGCACCACTGCTGGGCCAACTTTTTCGACTGCGGCGACTACAAAGTTATTATCTGAAGAATCGGGTGATAAAGGAACCGGAGCAGCGCTGATATTGCTCGATCCGTTTTGGCTTTGGCTAGGCGCGAGAGATTGTTCGGGAGAAGATAGTTGAGGAAGCTGAGAGCAGCTACCTAAAAAGGTTACACCTGTTGCCGTCAGCAGTAGCAACCGAGAAATTGCTGGTGCTTTACGAGATAAATAGGCCAATGTCATGGTTTGCTAACTATACGATCTACTATTACTATCCTGCACGAAGAAAACTTGACCCTGGTTATCGGATTGTATGAAAAAAGGCGACTAAGCACATTAGCCCTAAGGATGGAGAGCGCGATCGAGTATTAAGCTGCTATGTATTTTGTTTATTGAGACTCATAGGCAAATGGGAAGATGGTAAGAATTATTTGGTTTTCGCTTCCTGTTTTATCCATCTAAGATCTCAAACAAAAAATTGTCATAAATTTTCACTTGCACCTCACGTAACGTCAGGTTCTACAGTAAAGATGTTGCGCTCTGACAGTTAAAAAAGGAGTGAAAAAATATTGCCGACATCCTGGAAAGTTGGCGATTTAGCCAAGCAAACTGGTTTATCGATCAGAACACTTCATTATTACGATGAAATTGGTTTGGTAAAGCCTTTTCATCATACGGAAGTAGGTCATCGTCTTTATACGGAAGCGGATATTGTCCGTTTACAACAGGTTGTTTCTCTACGCCAGCTAGGGTTTTCATTAGCAGAAATTAAAGAATGTCTAGAAAACCGAAATTTTCAGCCAATATCTGTGCTGCGAAAACATATCGCCAAACTAAATGAACAAATCAAACTCCAACAGAATTTATCAAGGCTGCTTGAGTCTATTTATCAAAAGATGGAAATGGAGCAAGTGGTTTCTGTAAATGAATTTATGCAAGCGATCGAGGTGACTAAAATGGTAGAAGATTTATTCAACAAATATTACACGCCAGAACAACGTCAATATTTAGACCAACGAAAAGAAGAACTGGGTGAAAGCGCGATCGCAAAAGCGCAACAGGATTGGCAAGATTTGTTTGCCGCCGTTCAAGCTGAAATGGATAAGGGTACTTCTCCCACTGATGAAAAAGTTATCAGTTTGGCTAAACGCTGGCAAGAACTGATCGAAAGTTTCACGGGTGGAAATTCCGGAATCAGGGAAAATTTAAATAATCTGGTGCAATCTGAGTATCCAACAATGCAGCAACAATTTGGTTTTCCCAATTCCGAGCTTTTCGATTATATTGCCAAGGCGCAAGCAGCACTTAATCAGAATTAGACTGGTGTTTGAAGATTTGGGTGAGTTGCGATCGACAACCAACATCAAGTAAATAATATGATATGGATGTCGATCGCCATTAACAGCGAGATGGCCATCAAATTGCATTTACCTCATCTTCGATCTAGGATATTTTAATTGATGACCATCTCATCTATCATCGAACAAGCTGCTAACTCTGTCTTAGTTCCTTCTGCTGTTAAGCCGCCTGCTACTGAAGTAGTTGAAGCTTTGTTGCAAACAGAAAAAAATGCCAGAACTGACAAATACTCTTATTCCTTTGAAGACTTAATCGGTAACTGGCGTTTATGTTTTATTACTGGAACAAAAAAAACTCGTGCTAAAGCAGGAATAGTTTTGGGTGCGGGGCGTTACCTTCCTCAGCTTATCAAAATAGAATTGTCCTATTCCCCTGCATCTGTAGAGGTAGAAAAACCGGATTTTCAAACAGGTGAAATTGAAAATCGGGTAACGATGGGAGCGCTAAAATTAGTGGTGAGTGGGCCAGCAAAGTTTGTTAGCAAGAAAAACATTTTAGCATTTGATTTTACCCGAATGACGATCCAATTGTGGGGAGTAAAGCTATTTTCTGGATATATCAGAGATGGGCAAGCAAAGGAAGCGGAATTTTATACTCAAAGTGTAAGTAAACAAGCGTTTTTTGCTTATTTTTTTGTTAGCAATAAAACTATAGCAGCCAGAGGTAGAGGTGGCGGATTAGCGATTTGGGGCAGATAATTTTTATATAAGTTAATCGATAAAAGAAAAAAAGTTACGCGCTACTACCAGTAAAATTCCCCTAGTATTTGGGAAATTTTTCGGCCTTCGTAAACATCTCAGGACTAGACCGATCAACTCAAGCGTAGACCAGGTACTACTGCTCATTAATTTCACGGAAATCAAACCGTAATAGCAGTAGTACCTGAGTCTACGCACAGTAAAGAGCGGGCTAGTGATGCGTGTGTGAACTAAACGCATGGACAGCGATCCACTGCCCGGATTGCAAGGCTATTTTGCCTACTGGCGTAGCGCGGACTAAAATTACCTGCTTTGGCGAACAAACTGAGTTTTCAGTGCCAAAATATGTTCGCAGGGGCCTTTGAACAATTTATTTTGGGAGTGCCAATTGCAGGTACATTCTGCTTGAATTATACGCTGGTCTGAGTCGATCGTCAAAGATGGATGGTAAGTTTTTTCTTTATCTTTGACAGAACCTTGTAAAACCAACGCATTAGCAACATCGCCAGTGGAAGAAGTAACTTTTACTACATTCTGAGATAAGAAGCGGGTCGCTTTTTCTTCCCTTTCGTTAGCAAAACGTAACTTATCCATTGGTAGCGGTTCTCGACTCAATTCTCGCACCCGATATACTTGCTTATTGAGGTCGTATATAGCACTTCCGGCTTGCGTATAAGCACTGAGGGCGCTGAGAACTACAGAGCGATCTAAATTAAGCCGATTGGCAATAAAATCAGGATTTTGCACCCAATTTTGCTTAAGGATATCGAAAACAGCAAGTTTTGTAAGATTGTCTACCTCATAACGAGATGTCATTAAATCAAAGTTACCCGATCGCGACCAGTCATTGGCAGTCCATCCCGACAACCCCAAAGTAAAGGACATATCCCCCAAATCCGCGACATAGAAGGAAGGCATACCCGTACCAAGTAGGTGAACGGTAAACTTTTTGGCGACTTGGATCAAGCGTTCGAGAATCAGGAGGCGGCGGCGTCCCCAAACACGAATCACTTGTTCTGAATTTCCTAGATAGGGAGAACGAGGACAGACGACTTCAATTTCCCAAGGTTCAAAAACCACTCGTATTGGTTGACCTGGTACTAAATGATACCGCATACTGCGCGGCCCTTTGTTTTCTTTATGGCGGCGCAAAACAAAACACATATTGTGTATATCCATTGGATGCAAGTCAAAGCGAGTGGCGGGTAAAGACATCGCAGAACTGACTTGCAAAAATCCTCTTACCCAGCTATCAGGTAAATCTATTTTGACTTCTTTGAAGGAGTCTTCATTAGTAGTTTGTACTTCAAAACCGGAGGGATCGACTTCTAAGCGGGTAGTCTTGTAACTGCGGATTTTTTGAAATTCGTTATATAAATCATGGGAATAATCGATGTTAGTTGTACCACAAGCAAATTCATCGATATTTTTGAATACTTCATAACTTGCCCCCAGTCTTCCGTAACTCGATTCATCGACGCTGAAGCACTCAAAAAATATTTCGTCAGGATGAACGGTGATGACTGGATCGAATAGAAAGTAAAGGTCTAATTGTTTTTCAAAAACATATCGACGAAAGCGATCTCTGGCATCGTAATATGGTTTGAGACGTTGATAACTTAGACTATTTAACTCTTGTAATTCGGTTTTTAATGTTTTAATTTGATTGGCAACTTCTTCTCGTTGTGCTGCTACTACTTGCCAATCAATTTCCAATTGTTTAGCTGCCCATTCTTTATAAGCAGTTTTATCTTTTGGTTTAAATCGCAAATCAGAAACAACTACATCGTGTAAAGCGCTGATTGCTTCCCTAAATGCCACATTTTGCCGCAATTCTCCGATGAAAAAAGTAGGTTCGCGCTTGGTGTCGGGAGAAAAGGACATCTGAGTGCGATCGCCTTTGTCAACTACTGCGGTATTTCCCTTGTATGCGTAATTTACTTCCATAGTGTTTTGTCCTCAATTGTTATAAGTTTATATAAATCAGGCGACTTGAAACACTTTTTCAAAAGTTTGCGGTTCTGGTAAAAGTTTACCTTCTTCTAAGGATGACTCTATTAGTAGTTCTAACACTTCATGGGCATTTTTCAGCGCTTCTTCGTAAGTATCTCCGTGGGTGTGGCAATATTCTCCCCATTCTGGAAGACTCACGACAAAGCAATTATCTTTGTCAGACCACTGAATGATGATAGTGTAATGATAAGTCATTATTCATTTTCCTCTTGCTGCTTTTGAATTTCTTTTAATTTCTCAAGGACAGAGTTTACATCTCTCTCCTGATATGGTTTAGCATCATTTCCATCACTTCCTGATAAAGTAATAGGGGTAGGTAAGAGGACGTGATACCATTTAGTGTGACTACCTTTTCCAGAACGATAGGTAAATCCTGCTTTTAATAGTAAACTTTTCAATTCTCGGATTTTCTTAGGCATAAGTGCGATCGCATATTGTCTCAGTATAATGAAAGTTAAATTTTTTACCACAGATACCCACACATAAACACAGATGATTTTATTTGCGTTTATCTGCGGTTCTAACTTCCGAAACAGGTTTTACCTGAATTGGCAATTCCAAATGAGGATAAATTTTTTTAATTTTTACCATAGTTTGAATTGCGATCGCCTTATCCCCAATTGCCATAGTCGCGGATTGGCGGGTAAGAATTTCTGCTACTACCCTTGCTGCTTCCTCACTCTTGTGCACTTCTTTATCCAAAAAAGCAAAGATGCGTTGTTTGGCAACTCGTCCTTTATTAACGCGAGATAATACACTAATAAAATATGGCTTCAATTGCTGCAAACGTTCGGGATTATTCACTGCATAACTTTCCAAATAATTAGTAACAAACATCTGCATATCCGTTGTCGGATGTTCGCTGAATTTTAAGAGATATTCTTGTCCGTCAGCTTCATTGAAATAGCGAGTAACTAAGTTGCGTCCAAAACTGCGGACATCTTCTCGAATGCTATCGCATAAAGTAATTAAAACACTTGGTGTCAAATCTTCCGCAGTGAAAAAAGTACTGAATAACCTAAAACCAAACTCACGCGAGTCTTCCCATTTACACTCAACTATTCTCACCGCCGATAACATTTCTTGTTCGTTTCCTCGGTAGCGGTTGAGGTTGTGTAGAAATATTTCTCGCGCCGCTTCTCGCACTGACAATATTTCATTGTCCGCCATTTTAACTATTTCAATTGTCTCAAATTCATCAGCCCAATTTTCCCGATTAGCGCTAATGACATAACCAGCTAATTCCTGAGTAGCTGAAGAATTTGCTTTTAGTAATCTCAATGCAAGATCTTTATTAACGCCTGTCATCCATCCTGGTAAATCTTCTTTCAGCAATCGTATTAATGAAGCGTGAATTCCTTCTTTTGCTTCCGGTTTCATCAACACATCAATTATTTCAGTTGCCAACCTTGCAGCGAAGTCTGGATAATTTTCTGAAAGTCGTCGAATCGCCGGACGAATGGCATTGCGAATATCTGCTAATTCGTGAGTTATCATTGTCACTAGCAGCGAGTATTCGTTTAACAAAATATTATCGGGAAGTTGACCGAAAATACGAATACCTACACCACGGATGGATTCATGAGAAGAATTCATCAAAGAATCAATTAATCCGGGTGGTAAATCTACTGCACTAATTTCATGATTTAATAATATACGTGCGCCCAATTCTTGAACTTCTACTAAAGGATGTTTCAACAAATCGTCAATTACCGACATTCCTAAAGTGCGTAATTGGGGAGTGAAACAAGTTACCAAAGTTTCGCCTATATCTTTGGCTTTTTCTGCAATGTTATCTTGATATATTGAATTGATATCGGATTTAACAGTAAAGGTAAGTAATTCGGTAATGATGCGTGCGATCGCTAATTTTACTGTATTCTCATTGAGAATTGACGAACTCAAAATTCTCCTAGCAAACAGGCGCGTATCTTGATGAGAGCTAGTAACTAAATCTGCGATAAAATTGATGTCAGATAAATATCTGTCTCTACTTTCTTCAATCCAGCGATAAGCTTCTGCGCGTGCTTCGGGAATTATACAATTTAATAGGGCTAAAACCAATCCTTTACTAGGTTCGGCTGAACTATATAAGTTTCTGGCTAACTCAAAAGCAAATTGCACTGTTACATCATATAATTTATTCAGTAATTTGATTACTGTTTCCGCTTCTATTTCAGCACAAAACTGCGGGCAATCGCGCAATACTTTGACTGCAAAATGATGAACGGGACGACAACTGCTTTCTAAAAGTAATTGCAAAACTTCGTCTGGTTGTTGTTGCCAAAGTTCGGGAAATGCTTCTTCTCGTACATTTGGTTCCGGATCTCCTGCTTTATAATTATTTCGGCAAAGCCAAGCTTTTGAGTTTTGTTTTAATTCATAGCGGGGACTATTTTCATACAAGATATGATTAAATGTTAAATAACCAGCGTAACTATCCCATTGGTGTTTAAAATTTAGGGATCTGTTGTTAACGTAATCCCAACGGTAGGAAGTCTTTTCTCGAACCCGATCGGCGTCTGTATTAGAATACTGAAGTAATACTTTTGCTGACATTTTTACATAAGCGCGATCGCCCTGTTCTCCTAGTGTTTTGAGGCTGCGCCAAACTCGTCGCCGCAGATAATCGCGAGTCAGGTTGCTGTAGGCAACTTTCGCATCCGGAGATTGCATATGTTTTTGAAATTCAAAATTTTCTGTTCTGTCATATCTACGGGTTTGATTGTTATATTGGTAATTATATTTTCTAAGATAACCTACGTCGCGAATATAAACATAAGATCCGTCACTTCTAAACGTACCTTTTTCTTTTTCAAAGCGGTAAGCGAGGATGCCAAAGACTTCGGCATCTTGTCGATATTCAGCCATTTTGAAAATGTGGCGAACTCGCTTGAAGAAGTTAGGTAAGAACTTGACGGTTTGTAAGAGTTCCAGTAAAACTGGGCGAACAAATTCGTTGTCAATCTGATAAATTGTATCGAGAACGGCAAACCGTTCGTAATCTTGACTTAACAGAAAAGTTTCAGGTGGATTAAATCGATATTCTAGATATTCTTTTAGACTATTTAAAAATTCATCAGCGGAACCGTTTTTCGCTTTTTCTCGTAATTCTCTTGGTAATTCTTCTATTTTTTCCAAACGCAACTTTGTTTTGGTTGCTTCATTGGAAATTTTATATAAAGCTTCCCAGGCGATGCGACGAACGAATTCGGGTTGATTAGTATTTTCAGATATAGATTTTAAATTTGCTGCAATTTCTTGATTACCGCACCAACCTAATGACCAAACAATACAATAATCTCTCAGAGCGTCGCCAGTACCGATTAATGAGAGAAGTAAAGGTACTGCTTCTGTGATTTTTAATTCTCCCGCACGCCAAATGGCTCTTTCTATCGGCCATTTTTCGCTACCGTTACTGGAAAGATTATTTAAAATTGCTTGTTTGCGTGATTCGGGGTTAGGTTCTTTAGATTTTGGTGTCAGGTTTTCACTAACCAGGGGAGTACTGACATCTTGATAACCTTTTTTAACTTTTTCAGCAACTAATTTATCGAAGGCTTTTTGAGCTTGCGCGAGGGAAACTGGCTGTTCTGTTTTGACGCCTTCTTTCAGGGTAGCGCCTCGCCGCCCGTAACGGAAGTTTACTACGTATCGGTCTTCCCCAGTTTGACACAAATCGACTTCGTAGATTTTGTCGGAAGTGCCTTCTTGATAATGAAGAATGGTTCGTTTGATTAGTTGCATGGTAGTTCCCGCCTGGAAATTGCGATCGCTTTCCCTCGTTCCTTATAGTTTGGCATATTTGGAGACAGCCAACAGCTGGTGACAAGAATATTATTGAGATTTACCCTAACGCCAGAGGTTAGTATCTATGATGAATAGACCTAACTTTAAAGCAATGATTCAAAAATATTTACAAATTTACTTCTTAATTATCGAAATGACCAATAAGCATTTTATGCTTATATTGTAAAGCGCGTTAATAATTCCCGCACCAGAGCAGAAAACACAATGCTTTAATTTTTGGAGAAATCAATGACATTTGCAGATGACATCGCGAAAGTTGCAGAACAAGTCCGAAAAAGGGCTGATGCAGTCTTGGGTGAAGAAGCAACAAAAATGGGCTTAATTGTACCCTTTTTCAGCGCTCTCGGCTACGATGTTTTCGATCCCACAGAAGTTATCCCTGAATACATCGCGGATTTTGCAATTAAGAAGTCTGGGCAGATGGAGAAAGTAGACTATGCCATATCAATTAGTAACTCAATCGTTATGCTTGTAGAGGCAAAAGCCCGCGACAAAAAGCCAGAAGCTCATGATGGGCAGTTAAAAAGGTATTTCAACGGATTGCTTTCAGCTAAGGTTGCTATTGTTACTAATGGCATTGAATACCGCTTCTTTACAGATTTACGCCATGAAAACATGATGGATGATGAACCTTTCTTTATCTTCACCATTCTTAACTACGACCAAAAGCAAGTTGAAAACCTAAAATTCTTTCACAAAGATAACTTTGATGCTCTCGTTATAAAACGACACGCTGAAGAGATGGTTTATTTCACGGGAATGACTCAACTTGTGGACAGCATTCTGCGTTCTCCCTCTGATGAGTTTATCCGTTTCTTAATTTCTCAGCTTAAGACTATTGGTTCTAGATATGCGATAGAGAGTAAGATTACCAACAAAATTGTTGAGAAATTCCGACCGATTGTGAAAAAGTCTATTCAAGGTAGCTTGGTTGAATTAATGACCCAATCTATTAGTAAGGAAATGGGTCAGTCCACAGAAATTTCTTCCCCTAATCAACTAATGAAAGAGGTTGAAGAAATTCAAGATGAACTAGGAGAAAGTTTGGACAACTCTAAAGTAGAAACAACTGCTGAAGAATTGGAAGCTTTTGAAAAAATTAAATCTATTGTAGCGCCTTCTAGTTACAAATCAGAGGTTAAATATAAGGATGTTGTATCATATTTTGGATTGAATCTTGGTAAGCTAACTTGGTGGTTTATAAGGCTGTACCTATCCCCAAAGAAAAAAAGTTTTGTAACGAGACTGCCTGTTGATGAAGTCAAAAAATTAGCATTAGATTTTGAAGTTCAAGAAATGTCTGCTTCATTTGGGGATGCCAAGTCAAGAGTAATCATTTCATCAATTAATGATTTGGATCGTCTCAGTGATTTAATCCTCAAATGTTATGAAACTGAAGCTGCCAAACACTGAAGCTGACAAACGAACACCAGGAAAAGCACTGTAAGTTCAAAAATATAACTACACAAATCAACACAACTTGGTCATTATCAAGTAAACATTGGTAGCCGTTGCCCTTTATGAGGTTTTAGCTGCCATACTCGCTTTTTCCTTTTGCCATTTTCTAGCACTTTCTTTAACAGCTTCTATTTCTTCAAAATCTACTTGGAGTACAGCTGTTTCAAACTCCACACCTAAAGCTGTGCTAACTTCAAGAATTTCTACAAAACTAGCACATTGATAATCTGTATCCTCATACTGCTTTACTCGCTGTTCTTCAATTCCTAGTAACTGAGCTAGTTCTTGCTGACTAATTCTGGCTGCTATCCTAGCTTTAATTAGAGCATCAGGTAGTTTATTTAAACTTTCAATTTTAATTTTTATCGGCTGGCTTTTGTTGCAATTAATTAGTTTTTCATATTCAGCAATTTCTGATTGTAAAGCAATTAAGTGAGATTGCTTTACATCAAGAGAAAGTTGCCACTCATCTGGATCTTTTTTCTTCAGTTCCTCATTTTGCTCTAACGCCATAATAGAATATTCAAATTTTCGGGCGCATTCTTGGCTGTATTGGTACTCTTTTTCATTTTTAATCATATGTTCCACCTTAATAAATCTATGGCTATAATGCCTTTCGGATTTAACTGTCTATCACGCTGAAAGAATTCTAAAGAAGCTAAACCGTAATCTCCTACAGGTTGGTCTGAACGAAAAATTTCGCCTTTATATTTGGATTTCTGTGCGCTACGATCCAAATGATTTAGCAATCTAGGTGTATTTTTCGGAGGTAATCATAATCCACATCTCCAGGTTCCCAACAGGCATCAAAATCACCAGGCGTTAATTTACTGGTAACAAAACTCCCATCAATATAAATGGTTCTACAGCCTGCTGCTTTTAATTGGGTCATTGCTAGTTCTAAACCATTTATCATGCGCTGTCTGGTTAAATTAGTCCCAAATCTTTCTTTAAACTCCTCCCATTCACAAAAATGAATTCCTGGTGGTAAATTGCCGTTTTCATCAAATTCTGGAATCACTTCTTCAAATCCACGCTACAAATTGACGATCTGGCTCTTAAAAGTATCATAATTATTTTAGCCAACCATCAACTCTATAAACTTAAGAAACACCAGCAATGACTGTAAGGGCATCCCTTGGGGATGCCCCAGAATAGATAAGGAAAAGAGATACTTAACTAGCTGCCAAACTTTCCACTGATAGAGGAACCAATTCTCCGTTGCGCGTGAGTCCCAGTAACATCGGTTCTTCTGGTTGTATAAACTGACCGGTGAGTACGCAACGTTCCTCTCGCTGGGCTGTGGCTGGAATACTTGCCCGGATGTCAGATTTCGAGAATGTGGGTTTATAAGCACCGGATTTCTGTTGGACGTAATTCCACAGAATTTCTCGAATGAGCGCTTGATAGCCCTGGTTGCCAGCCAGTTCTTTGAGTCTATCCTTCAAATCTCGCTCTAATCGAATGCTGGTTACATCCATGTCGGTGGTGGCAGTACGAGTTAAGGCGTGCATAAACTTTCTCCAAAAATGGGTGGACAAATCTATAATACAAGTGTAGTATTTTAAAAGTAAGATTTCTAATTTACAGCTTTCAACAATTACCACCGTGACCCACCAACAGTCTCTTTCCACTCAAATGTCGTCCTGCGATCGCTTCGGCGATGCTATAACTGCCTCATGGGGCAGAGGAACGGCTTTTGGAGTGGATTCTCTGTTGAGAACTTTATATAGCATTGGAGAACGAGGTAAATATTCGATTAGCAATTTTAGTATTGCTAACCATCAACCGAATCTAGAAGCAGATCCATTTAGACGAAGCGGGAGGTACAGGCTTAAAGTAACTGTACCTGGATAGGACGAGAAGAACCCAAACTTCTAACCCCCGCTTCTAAGTAATCAGAGGCGGGGGTTATTTCATTAAGGAGTGAAGTCGTGACGATCGCACAACCTCATAGGCGCAACCCATCAGAAGTATTGGCTCATTCGGTCGTGGTGTTCTCTCGGAACTACCTGCCGATGAGTCGGATCAATATCAAACGTGCAATTATCTTGCTGGTAACTGGTAAGGCGGAACCACTAAATCTCACGGAAGAAACATTTTGGCAAGTGCGATCGCCAAGTATGGTGTTCGATGTGCCAAAACAAATCCGTCTCACCTTTACTAGTAACGAAAGATTATGGCACGCACCTCCGGTAAATCGGCGCGAAGTTCTCAGACGGGACCATTATGCCTGCCAATACTGCGGTAGCACGAAAAACTTAACGCTAGATCACGTAATTCCTCGGTCAAAAGGCGGAAAACACACTTGGGACAACGTAGTTACTGCCTGCGAGCGGTGTAATTCTCGGAAGGGCGATCGCACTCCACAACAAGCTGGAATGCCTCTTCGTACCCAACCGAAAGCACCTATGCACCCAGTTGTCACTTTTGCCGAACAGTTCTGGCGCGACCAACAGCAAGAAAACCTGGAATAGCGGGAGAAACCCGAACTACCATGCTGAAACTCACTTACACCGAAAATGGCTTTAATTTAGAGCGTCTGGCGCAATCTTTGGAAGATTGGGTTACGGCACGAGTGATTCTGTCCCTGCGAGCAGGTTGGCATATTTGCGTCGAACCTAGCACGGCTTCGTTTTTGTTGCCTGCTGATTTACCAGGGATCGATCGACTGGAAATGGAGGCACAACGCGAAGATTCTGAAATTATTGCAATATCCACTTGCGACGTCGAATTTGCCGAAGTTAGCTTGCGGGGAACTTGGGTTTCAGCAGGTAAGGAAAAAGATGAGGGTGTGTTTGTCGTCACGATGAGCGATCGAACGGAGTTCTTTTTGTTCAAATTGTGGCAACTATCTCAAATCGGCGCTTCTTGCGTGAGTGAATAATCAAAAGGCGCACTGCGGTGCGCCTTTTACATCTCTTGGGGGTAAGTTTATATGACTAGCACAATAAATAAGGAAGAGTACACAAGACTCCTAGCTGAAACCTTGCTAAGAGTTATTCATACAGAAGATGAACATAAACGTCTCCTAAAAGAGGTAGAAAAACTCATGGATTTAGGAGAAGATATCACAGATGAGCAAGCCGAGTTGTTTGATTTGCTAGTAAATCTTATAGAGCAATATGAAAATAAGCACTATCAACTAAAAGCGGCAACACCCCATGAAATATTAAAGGAATTAATGCTAGCCAGATATCTAAAACAAAAAGACTTGATAGAAGTTTTTGGTTCTAAGGGTATCGCTTCAGAGGTAATTAATGGCAAAAGAAGCATTAGTAAAAATCAAGCCAAAGCATTAGGAGAATTTTTTCATGTGTCCCCAGTATTATTTTTGTGATGGTATCGATATTAATTCATTTCCAGACGAAGATAGAAACTAAACAGCAGCCATTCTCAATCTAATTAGTAAATCATTCAAGTCTGATTTAGCAGAAGGAGTTTCTGGCAATTTGCTTTTTTCAAAAGCGGCTTGCAATTCCCACTGTAAACGATTAAATTCTTGCTGATGAAATTCCAGATCGGCATCTTCTAAAATAGATTTTTCAGCATCGGTTAACTTGCGCTCGATTAATTCAGGAAGATAAGGTAATTGAAAGATTTCATTCAAGTTTACTAAATTAGCTTCTACTACTCCTGTTTGCATCAAATAAATGCCAGTTAATAAGACGCGATAAATATAAAGAAGCGGTTTAACTCGCTTTTCTTTTTCAAATAACTGCCATTGAGTTTGAGCAAATCCCCGATAGTGGTGAACGTGGTGGCTAGTAATGCAATCTTTGGCAATTACTTTTAATTCTTCATGTGCCGGGGTGGTGTAAACAACCAAAGGCGAGTACAATTGCTCTAACACGTAACCGTTTCTTTTAAGTAACAGGGAAAAAAACTTTTTTATATCGTGAGTTACCAAGTCTATTAGCAAATTTTGGTGAAGTTCAGACAATTCGATCGTTTCCGCTCCGGTTTCTAACCCTACTACTTCCCGGATTGGTAAAATGTGAGAACCTCGTAAATCATAGTCAGAGTCGGGAGAAGGAAAACCATATAAATGCGCTCCACTAACTGTGGTAAATAAAAGCGGATATGGTTGGGCGGATATTACTGGTAATAGTAGATTTTTCATAATTTTTCAAGGGCGATCGCATTCAATTTGTTTATAGATAGCAATGCCAACCCAATCTCCGAGCGAATCGGTATTAGTGATTAAAGTTCCAGTACCATTCGTGATATCAATTCTAATTAATTTACCGTCACTTGCCAACCCAAAGCACTTGCCACTTACACCATACAAAAAGTCATCGAAAAATTCTATGCTACTTAAGTTGGGAAATCCAATGTTGCCAAGAAAAGTGAGCGTACCGTTATAGAGATCGGTAGTTACTAGATATTTTTTATGGCAAGAATCGATTAAAGTAATATATGGGATTCCATTGCGATCGAATGCTAGTTGACCGCAGTTGAAGTCTTGATTGGCGACAGTGACTAGAGGCGTACCCTTACCGGTATTTAAATCGATCGCAATTAATTGTTTTGCAGTCGCGCCAAAAAGAGTATTCCGAATTCGATTGTATGCCAAACCCACCACATTGAGACCGACATCGCCAATAATTGTCGATCGCGCCGTCACGGGGTCAATTTTAATTAATTGTGTAGTTTCACAGTCATCCTGCCGAGCGATTCCGTATAATCGATCACCCATAAAAGCTATATCGGTAACTGCTTTCGCGATCGATCCGATTAACTTAGTTTTGCCAGTAGATAGGTCTATGGTATAAAGTTTACTCAGTTCGCCACGGGTAAAATCTTGTACGAATACTTTACCAGCACGAAGAATCGGCTGATACGACAACTCTGGTTTGGGATAATTTACCACTAATTTAATTGGAGAAACACTTCCTCTTTTTTGATGATTAAGGTAAACATTTTCTACATATTTACTGTTCATAAAAAATCGCTCAACGGTACTAATAAGTACCATTGAGCCAGAGTGAGCGAGTTCCCTTTCCATTTTAAAATTTTAGCTTCCTAATTTATTTAGCTCTTTTTTGGGGTGCTATAACCAAATGACAAGAGAGGTCGATTTTGTAGTTTAACCTTATTGATGTGAACTTTATTGCTCTTGCTTAAGTAGTTTGATATTTTTTTATCCTTACTTTACCTTAATAGATATATTCTAAATTTTCAACATCAGTTGTTAACTGTCTTGAGTAACTAAAAGCACTCGAAAGATGTAAAATCCGTAGAAAAGTAAGAAATGTAAGAAAAGTAAGACGGCTTTATAGTTAAGTCGCACGACCTTATTATGCTGTCAAATTGCCTTATTATCTAACTTAACCCAGATCTTGCATCAGGCAGAGAAACTGGGTTTATTGCCAATAGCTAAACTTGAAACCCTATATTTTTCATAAAAAACGCCGATTTCTCAGGTCTTGTTGAGAATGGTGCAAAATTTGAGTTAAAAAAATTATTCAAAAAATGTAAATTTTATGTTGACTGAAACTATGTTAAATTATTCGCTTATATTGTTTATTTAGCCAATTCTACCACCTAGAAAAAACTTACTTATCCTACTTATCTTACTTTTTAGCCAAATGTTTTGTTAGAAAAATCTTATAATCGCCAACTATCTAAAGAATGATTTTATATTACTGTTTATTGTCAGGACATGGCATAATGAGAGTTTGGCTGCACTCATGGACTCAATAGGATCTGACGATCCGATGTCCCTACCGCGCTACCCGATCGCTTGGCAGTAAATTTTCATCGGTGTTTCGGTATAATATTTAAACAATGCCGGACATAACCAGCCTTCTATTTGATTAGATTCCCAGCGATACCAGTTCCCACCATATTCTTCCTTAATCCAATTTAATTCGGCTTGATATCCGGGAAATGGTTGGCTAGAGAATAACAATTTAAACCCTTTTTCTGCATGGGGGATATCTTTTACCAACCAATCGATCATGGCGGGAATACCGCTGACGAAAGGTTCTCGAAAAAGCCCGACTCGTTCATCATCAAATACCCAAGTATCTTGATATTTATAGGGAAAGATTACCATGATGGTATTAGACATTTAATTTACTCCTTTCACGCTAATTTTAAATATATAGATTATCTCATTCTTGGTAATTTTCGATGATGAGAAGGATTTCTACTACCTGGAGAGAGATTTGGGATTTCGAGGGGTGAAAGTCGTTCTTGAACTGGTAGTTCGTCACTCACATCAAGTACGGGTTCTTCCTTGGCTAGAGGACGTTTTAGTAAGATGTTAATCTCTCTTTCAAATTGACGCCTTCCTTCTTGAAAGAAGTCTTCCGAACTTGACCGATATAAACCGTTGGTGACTCGTTGGGGAACTGCGATCGCAAAACTTGGTAGACTGACTACAGCCAGGAGGGGAAAGGCTAAGGCAAATGCGATCGGTAAATTAGCAAACCTGCTTTTCCGTAAAATTTGCATATTGCTTATACCATAAAATAAAATTTTCGTCAATTCTATTATACGCGCTACAATAAAAACCTTGCGGTTAATTAATGGCTAATCAAATTTTAAATCAGCCAAAAATAACCTAAAATTCTACTAAACTAAAAACGAACTCTTCATTATGTGCCGATTACTTGGCTATCTCGGCCCAACAATTATACTCGATTACATTCTCTCCAAACCAGAACACTCCTTAATCGTACAAAGTTACGAACCAAAGGAAATGACCTCTGGGGTAGTAAATGCCGACGGTTTCGGGGTAGGTTGGTATCATTCCCAACGAGAAACAGACCCGTTTATTTACAAAAATACCCTACCTATTTGGGGTGATGTCAATTTAACCAATCTCAATCGCTATATCGAGTCGAAATGTATATTGGCAAATGTCCGCAGCGCTACAGCCGGTCAGTCAGTAGATTTGAGTAATTGTCAACCTTTTCATCAAAAAGGATTGCTATTTACTCACAATGGATTCATTCAAAACTTTCGGAAAACCTTATACAGACCTATTCGCAATCAATTAAAAGATGAAGCTTATCAAGCAATTGAAGGTTCTACCGATTCCGAACACATTTTTGCTTTACTAATTAACCAATTCTTGACCGAGCCAAACATTAGTTTAACTCAAGCCTTACAAAATACATTGCATATTTTGGCAGAGTTAGCTCAACAGCATCAAACAAATTTTTCTGCCAATATCATCGTTACAGACGGACGCCGTTTAGTTGCTTCTCGTTTTGCCAACAAATCTCCAGCACCTTCTCTGTACTGGTTACGCGATGACCCCACATTTTCCAATGCAGTAATTGTTGCTTCCGAACCTTTATTTGCCGCTGATTGGATGGGTATTTCCGAAAATAGCATTATCAGTGTGGAGGAAAACCTCGATATCGAAGTCCTTAGTTTGTAGTAAGGACTTCAGTCCTTATAAGCTAAAAGTAGGAGCGAAGCATTCGGGCGACAATTTATGACTCAAATCCTATATTTTCTGTCCGAATGCTGATGCCTACGGCACGCTACGCGAACGCCCCTACAAAGGCTCCCATATCGTATTATTTGGATCGGGGATTTTGGCCGTCACGCGCCATCAACTGAAGGCGGTGCGAGGACTAAAGTCCTCACTACAAACCAAGTTTATTATTGGTAATTGAATGGAGATGATATCAGCTAAGTTTCAACCAAATCAAACCAGTAGTATAGAACAACGACGAGAGCAATTAAAAGACTGGATGCGGCTTTGTCGGGAAAGTACTTTGACGCTGTTCGATGGGATGGATTACCAAACTTTTTGCCAACAAGTACATCCGGATTTTAGTCCAGTCGGTTGGCATTTAGGCCATATTGCTTATACTGAATGTTTGTGGTTGTTGGAACGGTGTGCTAAATCTTCTTTTACTCCCGTTTTTAAACAGAGAAAAAATATCGATCATCGCCGTTTGTTTGCTGCTGATGGTTTACCAAAAGGAGAAAGGGCGAATTTACCAACGCTAGCAGACACCATTGATTATTTGGCAGCGGTGAGAAAACAAGTTTTTGATTATTTGCAAGTCGTACCTTTAAATGAACAGGAAAGACTTTGGCGTTTTATTCTTCAACACGAAAGCCAACATTGTGAAACGATTTGTTTTTTGTTAGAGTTACAGCGAATTAAATCTAAACCAAATCAACTCCTCATCTCTTCACTGTCTTTCCCTCTTATAGAAAATCACCAGTCGCGAGAGATTGAAATTCCGGCGGGAGAATTTGAAATGGGAAGCGATTCCCTTGATGCTTTGGATAACGAACGTCCCCGTCATCGAGTTTATTTAGATAGTTATTTGATTGATAAATATCCGGTAACTTGCGGAGAATATCGTCAATTTATGTTAGCAGGTGGTTACCAAAATCAAGAATTGTGGTCGCCGGCTGGGTGGGAGTGGTTGCAAAATAACTCGATTATTCAACCGCTTTATTGGAAAGAGGATGCTGTTTGGGATAATCACCCGGTTTGTGGTGTTAGCTGGTATGAAGCTGATGCTTATGCGCGATTTGTGGAAAAACGTTTACCGACTGAGGCGGAATGGGAAAAAGCTGCTAGTTGGGATGCGGCGGCGGGAGTGCGTCGGACTTATCCTTGGGGGGAAGCGCTACCGGATGGAGAACTTTGCAATCATAACTATATATATAGAGGAACTACACCAGTGAACGCTCACCCAACAGGGGAAAGTAGTTACGGTTTACAGGATGTTTTGGGTAATGTTTGGGAGTGGACGGCTTCTTGGTTTGATGGTTATGAGGGTTTTGAATATTATCCTTATCGGGGATATTCTCAGGTTTATTTTGATGGGGAACATCGGGTGTTAAAGGGGGGAAGTTGGGTTACTCGTCCTTTTGGTCTGCGCTGTAGTTTCCGTAATTGGTATCATCCTTTCGTGCGGGAAATTTTTGCGGGTTTTCGCTGCGCTAGGAGTTGCTAATTTTAGGTGGTGGGAAAGGGTGTTTGCGACTGGGGGTAGGTGTCAAAATGAAGAGGAGAATTTTTTCGGCTGAAATGTTGATGGGGTAAGCGGTTGATGCCTTTTGGCTGAAAAAGAGGCAGTCGCAAAGTTGGAAAGCTTTGCTAGGTAAGAGTTTGAGGTTAAATGGACGGGTTGGCGATTGACAAGCCGAAGCCTGAAATGGTAGTTTTATTGTTGTCGGTCGCAAGTGAACCTTGAAAACTAAATACTATAAGGCTTCCAGCATCGGGCGGTTGCAACTAAAACTAATCCCTATCAGGGATTGAAACTGAATCTTGGAGATGGATGGATTTTTGTAATGCTTTTGAGTTGCAACTAAAACTAATCCCTATCAGGGATTGAAACGCAGACAAAAGAGAAGTTGAGTCAGATGGAAAAGTTGCAACTAAAACTAATCCCTATCAGGGATTGAAACTTTTCATTCCCTTTCGCATCTCATCGGAATATCGTTGCAACTAAAACTAATCCCTATCAGGGATTGAAACACTACTTCTGTAGCCCTGCAACACGGGCATTATCGTTGCAACTAAAACTAATCCCTATCAGGGATTGAAACATGATGGACATTGCTGCTTACAACAAATTAGCTCGTTGCAACTAAAACTAATCCCTATCAGGGATTGAAACTAATCAAAGCCGCCGAAATAGTCATCGAACTGGCACGGGTTGCAACTAAAACTAATCCCTATCAGGGATTGAAACCAAAAACCACCATCAAAAGCACGCTTCCACATAGAAAGTTGCAACTAAAACTAATCCCTATCAGGGATTGAAACAGCCGAGCTTACTAGAGGCCGAGCGATGCTGGCTAATGAGAGTTGCAACTAAAACTAATCCCTATCAGGGATTGAAACGAATATAAAACCACCGTTTTGTATGTAAGCCATTTTTGTTGCAACTAAAACTAATCCCTATCAGGGATTGAAACAAATTCTTGTTAGGAATGACGAGCGTAAAGAAATATGTTGCAACTAAAACTAATCCCTATCAGGGATTGAAACACTCAGAACTCAAAAGGGGAGCAAATACAGCGTCATCTGTGTTGCAACTAAAACTAATCCCTATCAGGGATTGAAACCTGACAAAGACATCATCACATTTTACAT
Organism: Leptolyngbyaceae cyanobacterium; assembly: GCA_036703985.1. Taxonomy (GTDB): domain Bacteria; phylum Cyanobacteriota; class Cyanobacteriia; order Cyanobacteriales; family Aerosakkonemataceae; genus DATNQN01. The sequence continues at coordinate 14,859 of DATNQN010000019.1, read as the reverse complement.
TCATCCCCAAGTTGCAACTAAAACTAATCCCTATCAGGGATTGAAACAACTTGCAAGCTTATTTAGCCGAAGCCCTAGAAGAGTTGCAACTAAAACTAATCCCTATCAGGGATTGAAACCTTTGCCTTTCTCTCGCGTGATTACGAGCGTGCCATTTCGGTTGCAACTAAAACTAATCCCTATCAGGGATTGAAACAAACATCATTCCTCCAATTATTACAAAAACGGCTCTTTCGGATTGATGGGGAAAAATGTTCGGATATTTTACAGTTGAGTAGGATGGTGGGTTACGGCACGGGAAGTAAATTATCGATCGAAAGCCTTAAAATTATCGCCCGTGCCTAACCCACCCTACGGTTAAATAAGTTTTTTTTATCACCACCAAACCGGGAGAGCGATCGCTAAATCTAACAACTACCTTTATATGTTGGGTTTCGTTCCAAGAGCCCAACCTACCAGAGACAAAAGAAAGTATTGCTAATTCCCAACTCCGTAAGAACACTTAAAACCCTCATTTAATGAGAAAATGCGAATTTAGCGGATAAGGGTGAGAAACATCTAACGCAGGCGAGATTTTATTGGTTACTGCTTTGTGTTTCACTAGCTGAGTCCCTAAAGCCATGTTAAGTTTGCTCTCGGCGCTGCATGGTGCATTCCAAATCGCTATTTCTCTCAGACGAATGGAGGTTGAATGACGATTTTTCAGACTGCAAGCGAAAAAGCTTCTTCCTTATCGACGATTGAAAAACGCTTGCAGATACAGCATCTACTAAGTCCCACGGCGCTTGCTCAAAGTAAGCAGGTTGATGGTAAAGATGTGGTACGGGGTTTGAGTCAATCTCTCAAAACTTTGCCACCACGCTATTTCTATGATGACCGTGGTTCCCAATTGTTTGAGCGAATCTGCGAGTTACCGGAATATTACCTGACACGCACGGAAACGGAGATTTTGCAAGGGTGTGCGGGTGAAATTGCTAGTTTGACTGGTGCTTGCGAGATTGTGGAGTTGGGTAGCGGTAGTTCTACGAAAACTCGTATTTTGCTGGATGCTTATCAAAGTTCGGGTTTTCCTTTGCGCTATCTGCCAATTGACGTGAGTGCGGGTATTTTGGAGAGCAGTGCGCGAGATTTGTTGAAGGATTATCCGACTCTTGCGGTGTGCGGTTTGGTGAGTACTTATGAAATGGCGCTTTCTCAATTACCTCCGTCTCGGTTACCGGGACGGATGATTTGTTTTTTGGGGAGTACTTTGGGTAATTTGAATGGTGAGGAATGCGATCGCTTTTTCACTCACGTCACCGATGCGCTTAATCCTGGCGAGTATTTCTTGTTGGGGATAGATTTGCAAAAGCCGATCCAGATGTTAAATGCCGCATATAACGATCGCGAAGGTGTAACGGCAGCGTTTAATCTGAATATGCTGCGCCATCTGAATTGGCGTTTTGATGGTAATTTCGATCTGTCGCAGTTTGAGCATTGGGCGTTTTACAATACTTCTGCTTGTCAAATTGAGATGCACTTGCGGAGTTTGCGATCGCAAATCGTCCAACTACGCAAACTCAATTTAACGGTTGAATTTGCGGAAAATGAAACGATTTTTACGGAAATTTCTCGCAAATTTAATTTGAATACCGTCCAGCAAGAATTGCAAACACATGGTTTAAAGACACTTCAGGTTTGGACTGACCCCAATCGGTGGTTCGGTTTAATGTTGTGTCAGTTGTCACCAGTGTAAATGGGGAAATTTTACCCTTTCCTACTTCGGGTAAAAATAAACCCGGTTTCTTGAAGAAACCGGGTTTATGGGGGTCGTTCATTAGACTGAAAGCCGCTATAGTCGAGTCTTTATTTATTTTTGAACAAAAAATCATAATAAAAAGAATAATTTAATTGTTTCTTACCTTAGTTTGTAGTAGGGTCTCTAGTCCTTTCCTATCTCTGAGTAATGGTAGGTGAGGTTTGCGCGATCGCAAAACCCCTATTTACTTTTTTCAGAACTGAAGTCCTCACGACAAACTCGTTCCTGACGCAAACAAGGATAAATCAATGACTATTGCCCAAATTAAACAAAAAAAAGGCAAAAAGAAGACTGATTCACAACATTTATGGTTTTTGCACTGGTTAATGGCTGCTGTATTTTTAATACTGTTTGCGACAGGCTTTTACATGGCAGATCTGCCAAGAGACGTAGCTTTTCGCGGTCATTTCTACGACTTCCACAAAACATTGGGAGTAGTAGTAATGAGTATATTGCTAGGGAGAATTTTCGTACTGTTGCGCGTTATCCAACATAAATATAGGCGACGTTTTCCCAAATTCACGATGGAATGGTTCCGTACTTTTGCTTTTCATACTGGCTTATACTCGTTCATGCTAATCGTTCCCCTGAGTGGCTATTTTTTTTCTAACTCCTATGACAAAGATGTGGTTATATTTGGCACGGGTATAATTTTACCCCGCCTGTTTCCAGCTAATGAAGCAATGGGTGCATTGGGTAGAAGCTTGCATTTTTGGCTGTCTTACACATTTTTGGCAACAGTTATCGTTCACATGATAGACCAGAAAAAATACGTGCGATCGCAATGGCGACGTTTTTCTAAAGCCGTAATGCGAACTCGGTCATCTAAAGCAGTGTAGAAAAATTTGGAACTTTAGAACAGGACTCTCGCAAAGCTTATATACAAGGCTTTTCAAGTTAATGTGGTACATATAGCCATCCTATTTGAGTAATCAACCCCACCCTAGCCCTCCCCTTACCAAGGGGAGGGTTGGGAGGGGTCTAGTTGTTCGCAATTCATTTAGAATTGCTATAGAAACCCGGTTTCTTCGAGAAACCGGGTTTCTATCTTATACTTCAGGTAGCAGGAATCTGTTGTATTCTGAATCCTGACTTCTCTTTAAAACCCAAATAACTGCACTTGAATCATTTGATCCCCTTGTTGGTAAAAAGGATATTGATTAGGAGGATATCCTAAATTTATCAAATAAATCTCCGGTAAATTGCCAATATCTGGCCCTCCTACTCCTGACGGCAAATTGTTAATTCTATGGGCAGGAGCACCGTGAACTGGAGAATAGATAGAATAAACCGGAAGTTGATTATCGCTGTTATTTTCTTGACTAAAATTGCCTTGATTAAATTGATTGATTTCCAAATCACTAGCTGCGTCAAGATCTAGTAATGTTCTCCGTGGGGGAGATTCTTGGGCATGAGTAATCGAGGGTAATCCAGTGATTAAACTGGCTATTCCTAAAATGGTTAGCACTCTGACAATATTTTTCATTGTTTTGATTTCTCTGACGAACGATTGACAAAATTTAATATCGCGTCCGGCAATGTAATGTATTGATATTTAACAAAGGGACTCGAAATCAGTAAATCTTGTTATTTGCTCGACTTTTTTGTTAAAAGCTAATCAACTAATAATCAATAGAAATAATTAGCGATCGCAATCCTACTCCTCACGAGTCGAGCAGTAATTATTTTGATTATCTGCATTTAATTTTAGATTATCTATATTCAAGAATTAATAACTCAACCAATCGAAATAAATCAAGGACTATGCAATTTACTCCTTTCCTCAGAGGAAATAGGTCAAGCTAACAAGCCTTTAAATTGCACGTATTCATAACGGAATAAAAATCGCCAACCCCTCTTTCCCTAGCCCGTAGCTAACAGATGGGGCGCTTACCGGGCTTGACGGCATGAATGTACTCGCTGCCAGAAGTTGGCCAGCCTCGTTTGTAAACGGCTTCTTCTGGTTGTCCCCAGCCTAGTTGTAAGATGAGTTCGAGGAAGTCAGATTTTTCAAATTTGCACAGACCAGCCCATTCAGTGCGATCGCAAATTCTGTGCACATAAGTATCATTAATTGGTCGATAGTCTTTGCCATTGTTGACGCTTAGATACAAATCCATCTCAACGGTTACTTCCTGCCAAAATTTCAGTATGGCAGGCATCGCAGCTTTCAAGATATCTATATCGCTAGGTAGAGCTATCAGTTGGGGGTGTACTTCTGGTACGCTCAAAATCTTGCCTTTGAGGGTAATTTGCCGCCAGATCACCCCAGATACCCCATGTTCCCGTTGGTAGCTGTGGATGGTGGCTTTAAAGTCTTGATAAGCAGTGAATTTCTGCACACCCTCGCTTTTGACAAATTTATCAATTATGGGGTGACCAGAAGCTTTTTCAGTCAAGTTAAGGCGTTGACCCGTCAGGCAAGCTTGCCGTTCTTGAGCCAAAATTTCGATTAGTTCCTGGGTGGTGTAGGTCTTTGTCATCGAGAACACCATCAAAAGGAGCTATAGAGTAATTATTCTCTAGGATAGTTTTGGATTTTTGTTTTGGCACGAAATGCGATCGCACCCTCATATAAAAGGGCAAGGGGAAAGGATGAAGTATCAAGGATGAAGTCAAAAATTTTCTCCCCATCTCCCCATCCCCCCATCTGCCTCTAACTTACTGGGAGAGTTCGGTATTAAACTCATTAACTATGCGCGTTTTCAGCGCGGGAGCCTCCTCACGAGGCTGCAAGTTAAAAATTTCGCGGAGAACATCATCTACTCGTTCAAAAGGAACTTGTCCGTAGTCATTGAGAACTTCTTTACCTGCTTTATCTAACACCACCACTTGGGGTACAAAACCTTTGTAGTAGTAGCCCGCTTCCGTAGGTTGATAGCTTGACTTAGCTGGGATAGTATCTACGCTAACCGGGATAAAATCTGCCGCTCTGCCATAAAATGCTTGCAGTCGAGAAACCACAGTGGCATATTGCTTGCAGTCTTTGCTGTCATCCAGGTAATACACCAAAAGGGTTGGCTTATCTCGCTTCAAAGATTCTGCTAAGGTTACTTTGGGAGGCACTAGGGAACCGTTGCCACCATAGAGGACGAAGATATTACCATCGAAATAATCATCGTTGATACCTGCCAAAGCTGGTGGTGTCGCCATCATTAACAGACAAAATAATCCTGTTATCAGTGTCAAACAGCAGCCGACGAATATCCGCCGCCAGGAATTGAGAAAAGTGGTCATTGTGATTTTTACAACCTGTGACATCAAATCAACCCAGTTTTACGGGCAAAAAAACTGCTGCCCTCAACTAGAGTACTGCGTTTGAGGGGGTGGGGAGATGGGGAGGTGGGGAGATGGGGAGATGGTGAGAAAATTATATATACTCCTGCCTCCTGCCTCCTGCCTCCTGCCTCCTGCCTCCTGCCTCCTGCCCCCCACAACTACCACAAAGCGCGAATCGGTTGCTTGTCCTGACTGGTATCAGTTGAACCGCTATCTGTAGATGAAGAGGGAGATTCTGTGGTTGCGCTTTCCTCAGTGGTAGAACTGGGTGTACTCTCAGTGCTAGGCGATTCAGTCGTGGAGTTACTTTGAGCCACACGTCTGGGAGTTTCCTCTGTTGTCTCATTGCCAGCGCTAGTTTCCGGCTCATTATTAGTGGAAGTGGTTTCTGGCTCTTTGCGACTAGCGGTACTATTGACATTAATATTGGCTGGCAGCACGCTCGATTTACGACTAGAGGGAAGATTTGCGTTTTGCTGTCCGCCCATGGGAAAATTAATCCCAAGTAACGTACCCAGCAAAATCGCCACGCCTCCGGCCATTAAAATTAGGGGTGTCCATCTACCCATCTTGTTACTCTCCTTTTTAACCTTCTGGTGACCAAACTACTTGAGAACCTTGACCCCAAAATCCATTAAACTTAGTTACTCTTACATCCCCTAAAACCCTAGTTTGACAAGCTAAACGCAAGTCAGCTTCAGGAGAATGGGGAGGAAGAGAAAGCCGAGTTTTGTCGCGCCAATTTGCTGCGGAAACTTCGCCCTCTACCTTAACTGCACAAGTGCCACAAGTGCCAATTCCACGACAATTGATCACCTCAGCACCTCCATTGTGGGGGTTGACCCCATTTTTTATTAATAATTTACGTAAATTAGCTTGGTTTTTGCACTCGATTGTTTTACCTTGAGCTAGTACCTTGGGCATATTTCACTGAATCAAACTGGCTTCTGGTTGTATATTCGCACAGCACCTCCATAGTTGTATCTTAGGTCTCAGTCATATGACCACAAATCCCTCACCCCACATTTGGCTCTATGACACCACTCTTCGGGATGGTACACAAAGAGAAGGTATGTCATTGTCCATAGAAGATAAATTACGCATTGCTTATAGACTGGATCAACTAGGGATTCCCTTCATTGAAGGCGGTTGGCCTGGTGCTAATCCTAAAGATGTACAATTTTTCTGGCAACTCCAAGAAAATCCGCTCAAACAGGCAGAAATTGTTACTTTTTGTTCAACTCGCCGACCAGGGGCGATCGCGGCTGATGAACCAATGTTGCAAGCAATTCTGGCCGCAGGTACTCGCTGGGTGACAATTTTTGGCAAATCTTGGGATTTACACGTCACAGAAGGACTCAAGACCAGTTTAGAAGAAAATCTTGCCATGATCCGCGATACCATTGAATATCTTCGCGCTCAAGGGCGGCGAGTAATCTATGATGCAGAGCATTGGTTTGATGGCTACAAACAAAATCCAGAATACGCATTGCAGACATTAGATACTGCCTTAACTGCCGGGGCAGAATGGTTAGTGTTGTGTGATACCAACGGCGGGACTTTACCCCAGGAAATAGTAGCGATCGTTCAAGATGTTAATAGCCAATTTTCCAGCCCCCAAATCGGTATCCACACGCACAACGATTGTGATTTAGCAGTGGCCAATGCTCTAGCGGCGGTAACGGCAGGAGCTACCATGATACAAGGGACAATTAACGGCTATGGCGAGCGCTGTGGTAATGCTAACCTGTGTTCTCTGATTCCCAATTTACAACTCAAACTCGGTTATAGCTGTATAGCTGAACACCAGCTTAGTCAACTCACAGAAACCAGCCGCTTTGTCAGTGAAGTAGTTAACCTTTCTCCAGATGAACATGCACCCTTTGTAGGTCGTTCTGCTTTTGCTCATAAGGGTGGCATTCATGTATCAGCAGTAGAACGTAACCCCTTAACTTATGAACATATCCAGCCCGAACAAGTCGGAAACCGTCGCCGCATCGTCATTTCTGAACAGTCGGGAATGAGTAATGTCTTAGCTAAAGCTCGTTCTGTAGGTTTGGAATTAGAAAAAGAACACCCCCAAACCAAATTAATTCTGCAAAAACTGAAAGAATTAGAAAATGCTGGTTATCAGTTTGAAGCCGCAGAAGCTAGTTTTACCCTGTTAATGTATCAGGCTTTGGGTAAACGTCAACAGTTTTTTGAAGTCCAAGGCTTTCAAGTACACTGTGATTTAGTCGAAGGGAAAGAAACCACTAACTCTCTAGCCACCATTAAGGTAGCTGTGAACGGGAAGAATATTTTGGAAGCAGCCGAAGGTAATGGCCCAGTCGCAGCCTTAGATGCCGCACTGCGTAAAGCCTTAGTCAACTTTTACCCCCAAATTGCCGATTTTGAGTTGACAGATTACAAAGTCAGAATTCTGGATGGACACACAGGAACAGCCGCCAAAACTCGCGTGTTGGTAGAATCAGGCAGTGGTCTACAACGCTGGACAACCGTAGGAGTATCCACAAATATCTTAGAAGCTTCCTATCAAGCAGTAGTAGAAGGTTTGGAATATGGCTTACTTTTACATTTCCAAGCCGAAACAGCTTTAACAGCTTCGAGTTAACCGTTACTAACACTTTGATGGCAGGCAAGATGCCTGCCCTACAAAAGTCAATTAATGACTTACAGCAGATTTTAGGTAAATGAGGTACAAATTTTAGGAACAAAGCCATATACCAAGAGACTTCAACTCTGTTCCCTGTTCCCTGCTGTATACGTAAATTCCTAACGATCGCTATATTTCCGCTCCCACACCTGAAAAAATTAAAATAGCGAGTCAGCAATTTAACTCAAAACCTAAACCTTAAGGAAATTTTTCCCAAGCTTGAGCAATGACCTTGCTCAACCAACGGCGTTGACTACGATCTAATACTGGGTCATCTGCTAACACCTCAGCAGTTAACTCTTCTAAAGATTGACCCTGAGCGCGAACAACTCTAACTACTCCAGCAATTACCGCAGCTACCAGTTCTTCATCAACCGGTTGTTGTCGCAAGGCGACAATTTCTTGGGGACTATCTGGGATGGGATAATTCATGGCGTGGGTTCACAAAATTTACAACATGAACAATAAACTTGACAAACTAATAGAATTTCTTCTTTTTGCCCCGGAACGCTTGGCGAAAGAGACGCTGGGCGAACACCGAAGCTATATGCAACTGTTAGGGCGGAGTGTAGCCTACTTTCTACCTGCGCCAAATCTGTCTGGGAGAGTAGATTAAGAGGAGATATTAGCGGACAATGCAGGAAATCCTTTATTTAGAAATTCCTACTCCCGATACGGCGGCTGTACGTACTTGGCTACAAACAGATTTTGCCCCAGAGTATGGCGAAAAAATACTGACCCCAACAGGTTTTTGCTTACGAAACCCCGTAAAAAATACCACTCCTGGCGGTTCTGTTTCGGAAGGTTTGCCAGATGAGTTATCTGTGTTTGTTTGGTCGGTGCAACGCACTACTTACCTTAAAGTGTTTCGTTGGGGCAATCGACCCTTTCCCAATGAGGGACAAATTCTACACCGTCTCACTACAGGCATTAGAAGCAGTTTTCCCCATCACTACCCGAAACCACCTGCAATTAATTGGCAAAAGTCGATTTTCGCAGAGCTGGAATCTTATTATCCCCTAACTGTCAAGTATTTTCAGAAAATGCCTCATGGGGAATATGACCTCAGACGGGCTTATTGGTGGGAACAACGCTGGCGGGAAGGAGTAAAAAATCCCCAAAAGCCCCGTCAGGTAGTGTTTTCGCAAGACAGGAGGCAGGAGGCAGGAGGCAGGAGGCAGGAAGTAGAAGGTAACATTTCCCCCTCATCCCCCTCATCCCCCCAATACGACCTGATCTACATCGGCGGTGCTTTAGGTTCGATTCATGCGGCGGCGATGGCGCAATTAGGCTATAAAGTGCTGCTAATTGAGCGTTTACCCTTTGGGCGCATGAATCGGGAATGGAATATTTCCCGTGATGAAATCCAAAGTTTGATTAATTTGGGTTTGCTGACTGCGGCTGAGGTGGAAGGCATTATTGCCAGAGAATACAAAGATGGTTTTAATAAGTTTTTTGATGCCAATAATCCCTCTCATCTCAAAGCACCTGTTTTACACACGCCAACAGTGCTAAATCTGGCTTTAGATTCCGAAAAGCTGTTGCAATTGTGCGGGAAAAAGCTACAAACTGCTGGTGGTGATATTTGGGATGAAACAGAGTTCATTCGGGCAGATATTGATAATACACAAGTTGTAGTTACTGTCAAGAGTTTAATCAGTGGTGAAGAAACACAGGTAAGTGGGCGCTTGCTGGTAGATGCGATGGGAACAGCTTCGCCTATTGCTTGGCAGTTAAATGGCGGTAGAGCGTTTGATAGTGTATGTCCAACTGTGGGGGCAATAGTTGAAGGCTTTGAGCCTGGTGTTTGGGATGCACAGTATGGGGATGTTCTCTACAGTCACGGGGATATTTCACGAGGTAGACAGTTGATTTGGGAATTATTTCCTGGTAAGGGGCAGGAACTGACAATTTATCTCTTCCACTACCATGAAGTAAATGCTCAAAACCCTGGCTCTTTGCTAGAAATGTATGAGGACTTTTTTACCATTCTGCCGGAGTATCGGCGTTGTGATTTAGATCAGCTAGTTTGGAAAAAACCAACTTTTGGCTATATTCCGGGGCATTTTAGTGTGAGTAGTAGCGATCGCACTGTAGCTTTTGATCGATTAATCTCTATTGGTGATGCTGCTTCCCTCCAATCTCCTCTGGTTTTCACTGGGTTTGGTTCTCTTGTCCGTAACTTGGAACGTCTCACCACTTTGCTAGATATTGCCCTCAAACACGATTTACTCACTTCTTCCCATCTCAATAAAATTCGTGCCTATCAAAGCAACGTTTCCATCACCTGGCTATTCTCTAAGGGCATGATGGTTCCTACTGGGAAGTTCATCCCTCCTCAACGCATCAACGCCATGCTTAATACCTTCTTTGGTTTATTAGCAGATGAACCGCCGGAGATAGCCGATAACTTTATCAAAGATCGCTGTGATTGGTTTACTTTTAACCGTCTAGCCCTAAAAGCTGCCTTCAAAAATCCGGCGTTGCTCATCTGGATTTGGCAATTGGCCGGATTCAGGGATTTATTAAGATGGTTAGGTAACTATTTTAACTATAGTCGCCATGCTTTAGTCAGTTTGGTTGTAGGTGGATGGTTGCCACAGTTCCTCAAAATCAGCCAATCTTGGCTAGAACCATCTTTCCCTGGATTGTGGTTACAATTAGTGGCCATTAACTATGCAATTACCACAGGAAAACCGCGATCGCGTCAGCAAGTAATCCAGTTTCACCCGGAAACGAGTCACTATACCAATTCACAATTCAAAATTCAAAATTCAAAATTGGTCAAGTAGGATTTGAGTTGATGGCTGATGGCTAACTGCTCACCGCCTTTAACCTACTGACTCTTTGGGCGGAAATTTGGTAACTCTACAGATGCTAAGGACTTCCGCCCCTTTGGTGGACGTTGTGGATAAATCAACGGTGAAGGTGATTTAGTATTACCTTTTTCCATGACTGATTCTTTTGGTAAATCAGTGAGCGGTAATTTTGGCTGTGGTGGCGTGGCAATATCTGCCCAGTAGTCCTCAAGTTCTCCATGATCATTTTGAGATTGTGGAGAACTACTATTGACTGGCGGTTCCTGAGTTAATGACAAGGTAAAATCTAATGGCCAAGAGTTATAAGTAGTTACAGCCGGATTAATTTCTGTCTCTGGTTGCTTGGGTGGCTGCTCTGGTGCTTTGTTGTCTTTTTCGACAGTTGGCGTGAAATTATCCACAACAGGTGTGGCAGATTCTCTAGGTACTGGAGTGGTTGACTCCTGCCCCGAAGCAAAAAAGATTTGAATCAAACTTTCTAGCTGTTGATCAAGCTCTGGAGAATGAGCCGTAGAGGATGTTGATTTGTTCTCTTCCTCATCTACTGGTGATGGGCTTGGTTGAGGTGATGTGTGTTTTTCTTGTTCCTCTGTCCCATTTTCCGGCGTTGGGAAAGGTGTGGTGGGATAACTGCTTTGAGATGGAGGTGTAAAAGTCGGTTCTAGCCAAGAATGAAAAGTCTGGCTGCCTTGATCTGAGTCTGCTGACCAAGGTTTAATCGGCTGTGCATTGGGGAAGAGCGATCGCGCTTTACGAGAAAATCGAGACTGCCCCACAATGTGATTATGAAAACTTGGGAAATTCTGGTTACTATCGTCTAAAGTGTCGTAGTGCGGTGGTACAGGCGTATCTAAGCATTTTTCTAACGCCGCCTTAAATTGTAAAGTTTGGCGCTGCTGGCGCATCAGTCTAGACCGCAACTCCCGACAGGTACTTTCTGACTGTAACAACTGTTGGGACTGTTCATGATAATTAGTTTGCAACAACGAACATTCCCGCTCTAATTGTGCTAAACGCTGTTGACTAATTTGCAGTTGTGCTTTGTAGGTTTCAATACAAAGTTCTTGGTGTTGTACAGTTTGTACACTCGTTTCTAACTGTTGGAATAAAGACTGAATTTGCTCTTGGGCTGCACTTAATTCTTGAGTTTGTTGGTTTAACATCGACTCAGTAACACTAGAGCGAGTCTTTTGCCATTGTAAAATCCGATCAGCCTCCGCCAATTCCTGCTTTAACTTCTCCACGGAAGCATACAACTCATTATTAGCGTTACGTAACTCTTCATTTAACGTCACTAACTTTTGGAATTCGGCATCTACAAACGCTTGTTCTGCACTATCAGGTTCCGCCACCCAGTCTTGTGGGGTGCTATCCTCCGCATTTTCCAATACTGCGGTTTCATACACCTGATCTGCGGCTGGTTTCAGTAGCGGTAAATTGCTCGCAGCCATATCTTGATCATGCACAACTGGGTACAGGGAAGAACTCGCCTCCTCTGGTGGTGGCGCATCAGCAGAATTTAAGGGTTCAATCTCATTTCCGTTGTTTGAGGTGTCAGCTATATTCATCACTCTTGACCCATCTGCTTAAAACTGTTCAGCAGTGCTGGCTTTAGCATTGCTTATCAACTGCATCCGATCAGGGTTTTCTCTTAAAGCCAAGTTTAACTTTGGCTAGTCAGAGAGACTGGTCATGTAAATTTAGTTTTCTCGATTTTGCATTTAAAACCTGATGCTTTTATAGCATTGTCCACTTCTCGACCGTCAACCTCTAGTTGCATGATTACTCCCATTTGTGAGATCCGTGAGGGGTATAACCCTGCTTTACTTTGGTAAACAGTTATACTTTAATCTTCAGGCTGCAAAAATTTACTTGTTAAACTAAATTTAGCACTGTATATAATGTACCAAACACATTCACCGCCGTCACCAATATTTTCAAAGCTCATTGAAAGTTAATTTGAAAGCTAAAAAAATGTTTAAGAAAAAGTATTGATTTTTACTGATTCTTAGCATTAGATTTGAGAATACTTAGACAGCAGTAACAATATTTAACTCTCATTTATTGAGGTTTACAGCTAACATTTGTAGTCTTCCGGGTAAAAATCCTGTGTTCCTGCTCAAAGAGGAAGACTAAATCGGAAAATTATTAGCTAAACTTGCTTATAATTAGGCATGATGAGCAAGTTTAATGTGGAAAGTCTCAGAATTTGGTGATTTGGTGGGAGTATCAGCTTCCACACTGTGTCGATGGGAACAATAAGGTAAATTAATTCCCGAAAGGACTATAGGTAATCAGCGCGTCTACACTGAATTGCATCAAAACAGGTAAATATCCTCACAAAATAGTGATATACTGCCGGGTTTCTTCCAATAACCAGAAAGATGACTTGCAAAGCCAAACCAAAGCAATGGAACAATTTTGTTTGGCACGGGGTGTTGCTAACGCACAAACGCTCTCACCACAAGAAGAATTAAGCTTTTAGACCAATAAGAGTTGCAAATTGGGGCAGACAGGGGGAGAGAGGGGAGGGTTTATACCAATTCAAAATTCAAAATAGCCTTCGGCAAGGCTTCGCCAACAAAATTCAAAATGGGAAATACCAGATTTGACAAGGGTTTGACGATTTATATCTGTTACAATCTTTTAGTGAATTGGTATTAGTTCACGCTTTTATGGAATGCGAAAATATAAAACTAAAGCAAAGAGGATTTTAGAAGGTATTGACCCCTGTTTAGAATAAGTATATACTTATGCAATTAAATAAGTTTAAATATACAGCAGATTTTGGGTAAACGAGGTACAAACTTTAGGAAAAAAGCCTTGTGCTAATAGACTTTTAACTCTGTTCCCTGTTAAGAGTTCCCTGTTCCCTGCTGTATTTAGTCATATATTCTTTAAAAAGAGAATTAAAACTCAATCATTGGGTGAAAGATAAATCTTGAATTTGATTTTGGCTTTCAGGACTTATTTTTCCCAAATGACGCTGAAGTAATCGCAGAATTAATTTAACTTCAGAACGTCTTCCTGGTTCTAAACCTTCTCGAATAATTTTTTGGTACACGACAGATTCTTGCATAATATCCTCCCAAAAAAGAGAATAGATTTTTGTTAATGATATTTCATGTTGTTATCACTTTTGAAATTGATTTTTAAGAACAGTTCACAGTTAACCAATTAATCAGGTCTGTTTCTGTTTGAAAATCTAATAAGGCTTCTCCTAAATCTTCTAATTGGGTAAAAGATAAATCTTGAATTTGATTTTGGCTTTCAGGACTTATTTTTCCCAAATGACGCTGAAGTAATCGCAGAATTAATTTAACTTCAGAACGTCTTCCTTGTTCTAAACCTTCTTGAACAATTTTTTGGTACACGACAGATTCTTGCATAATATCCTCCCGGAAATAGGCGTTAATTAAATTGGCATCAAACTTAATTCCAGCTAGAAGCTGAACACAGGCTGAGACGTTAATTTGCTGTCTTCTATCTTCTATTATATTTACTTTCGCTGAGACTTGTTCTAATATTGTGTTTGGATGATCAGTTTTAGCTAGTACAGCTAAAGGTAATAGTGCTGGCGTTACTAATAAGGGTTGGGGGTCACATTCCCAAATTCTCAAAACTCGATAACGGTGAAAAGTATTAGTAGTTCTAAATTCATTGATCAATACTTCCTCTGAAGTTGTAGGTTTTAAGAAGATAACAATTTGTTCAATGCTAGTATTATATTGGCGATATAATCTTACCCAATAATCTAGCATTCGCAACGGTAGAGGGGGTTTTGATTGAGGTGCAGTCTGAAATTCTAAATGAACAATTTTATTGGTAATTTTTAAGAAAAATACTCCATCAGCACGGATAGGTTCTAAGTTTAGTTCAGTATTGAGTAATTCCGGCTGTTCGGAAATAGTGATGTTAAGCAACCATTCAATAATTGCTTGGGGATATTCTTCGATTAAGTATTTGAGGGTGCTGTCATAACTCATACTAGCTTAAAAGATTTAATGTTCAAGAAGAAAGTCTGAATTATACCAATTCTTTATGAAGTTGCGCTTTATTGCCCCACAGGCTAGAAGCCTGGGGCTACCAGAACAAAGCCTGCCGGCAGCAGGCTAATTAGTTGCATCTTCATCAATAAATGGTATTAGACGTAAACACAAGTACTTTAGTAAGGATTCAGAATTCAGAATTCAGAATTCAGAATTAAAAAGACTTTAAGAGTCAAGCTGACTGAAATTCTCCAAATATCACTACTATCGATTCCTCTTTTGGTAACTATTCTGGCTCCTGGCTCCTGACTCCTGAAT
>DATNQN010000018.1 GCA_036703985.1 Leptolyngbyaceae cyanobacterium | reverse complement strand
GCAGGGGGGGCAGGGGAAAGAAAAATTTGTGACTACTGACTACTGACTCCTGAATTCTGAATTCTGACTCCTGAATTGAAGACTCCTGACTCCCAACTTCAGACTTCATCCTTCAGACTTCATCCTTTTTAAGCTTTTAGTACTACAATGCAGCAAAAGTTCAACACTTTTAAACTAAAAACGTACAAAGGTCAAGCATCATGGGTGATAATGGGCGCGTGCCAGTTGGCATTATCGGCGCTTCAGGTTACGGCGGCGTGCAACTGGTCAGACTCCTACTCGAACATCCAGGAGTTGAACTGGTTTATTTAGGTGGCGAAAGCAGCGCAGGGAAATCTTTTTCGGACTTGTATCCCCACATGGGGCCGTTTGTTGACTTGACGATCGAACCGATCGATTTAGAAAACATAGCCTCTCGCTGTCAAGTTGTATTTTTATCCCTTCCCAATGGTTTAGCTTGCCAGATGGCACCGACGCTGTTGGAAAAAGGATGCAAAGTTTTAGACTTGTCTGCCGACTATCGGTTTAGCGAGATCGAAACTTATACTCAATGGTACGGAGGCGAGCGTAATGATAGAGAAATAGCGGGATCGGCAGTTTATGGATTACCAGAACTCTATCGCGATCGCATTGCATCTGCCCAACTCGTCGGATGTCCCGGTTGCTATCCCACCGCCAGTTTGCTGGCGCTTTCTCCACTGCTCAAACAAGGGCTGATTTTGCCCGAAACCGCGATTATCGATGCCAAATCCGGCACTTCTGGCGGTGGAAGACAAGCCAAAACCCATCTATTGTTAGCAGAAGCAGATAATTCTTTAGGAGCTTACGGTGTTGCACGCCATAGACATACGCCAGAAATTGAAGAAATCTGTAGCGACTTAGCCGGACATCAAGTACAAGTGCAGTTTACTCCCCACCTAATTCCAATGGTGCGGGGTATTTTATCTACCGTCTATGCCACCCTTAGAGATCCGGGGCTAGTGCGAGAAGACTTAATTACCATATATAACGCCTTCTATCGCAACGCTCCTTGGGTGAAAGTATTACCAGGTGGCGTGTATCCCCAAACTAAATGGGTTTGCGGTACTAACCTTTGTTACATCGGTGTGGAAGTCGATCCCCGCACCGATCGAGTAATCGTGATGTCCGTTATTGATAACTTAATGAAAGGTCAAGCAGGACAAGCTCTTCAATGCTTGAACCTGATGATGGGATGGGACGAAACTTTGGGATTACCCAAAATGTGTTTCTATCCCTAATCGGGAAAGAGAAAGGGGAAAAGGGAAAGGGGAAAGGGGAAAAGGGAAAGGGAAAGGGAAAGGGAAAGGGGAAAAATAATAAACATATATTCTCATTCTCCCCCCATCTCCCCATCTCCCCATCCCCCCATCCCTTATTAACTATCTTGGCCCTAAGCCAACCACACCAGCATAAATTGCTTGGTCACCTAATTCTTCTTCAATTCGCAGCAGACGGTTGTACTTAGCTACTCGTTCGCTACGACAGAGAGAACCTGTCTTGATTTGTCCGGCGCGAGTTGCTACCGCCAAATCTGCGATCGTAGTATCCTCAGTTTCGCCGGAACGATGGCTGATTACCGATCGAAATCCATTGCGAGTTGCCAAATCAATAGTTTCGAGAGTTTCGCTTAAAGAACCAATTTGATTGAGTTTAATCAAAATGGCATTACCTGCTTTCATTTCGATGCCTTTTCGCAACCGAATGGCATTGGTAACAAATAAATCATCACCTACTAGCTGAACTCGCGAACCTAATTTTTCCGTTAGCAGTTTCCAGCTATCCCAATCTTCCTCGTGTAAACCATCTTCGATCGAGACAATGGGGTATTGTGAAGACAGTTTTGCCAGATAATCAATTAACTCGCTAGGGGCGTGGGCAGAACCTTCATAGACGTACTTGCCATCTTTGTAGAATTCGCTAGCTGCCACATCTAGCGCTAATGCCACTTGTTCGCCCGGTTTGTAGCCAGCTTTATCGATCGCAGCTACCAATAATTCTAAAGCAGCTTGGTTTGATTCCAAATTAGGTGCAAAACCACCTTCATCCCCTACGCCAGTTAGCAAACCTTTGTCATCTAACACTTTGCTCAAGCAAGCAAAGATTTCTGCTCCCCAGCGAAGCGCTTCTTGGAAAGAAGATGCACCAATCGGCACGATCATGAATTCTTGGAAATCCACGTTGTTCGCAGCGTGAGCACCACCATTAATCACGTTCATTAACGGTACTGGTAACAAATTCGCCAATGGGCCACCCAAGTAGCGATAAAGTGGCAGGGTAAGGGCGGCTGCACTCGCTTTGGCAGCAGCTAAAGAAACAGCCAGGATTGCATTAGCTCCCAGATTAGATTTATTCTGAGAACCATCTAAATCGATCATTGTGCGATCGAGCAATTCCTGATTAACCGCATCCAACTGTAACAACTCAGGAGCAATTTTCTCTTTAACATTCTCTACCGCTTTGAGGACTCCTTTGCCTCCATAACGGTTCTTATCTCCATCCCGCAATTCGTGGGCTTCAAAAGTACCTGTAGAAGCACCGCTGGGAACTTGCGCCAATCCCATCACGCCGTTCGCCAGATGGACTTCTGCTTCCACTGTCGGACGCCCACGGGAGTCAAGAATTTCTCTCGCTTGGATAAATTCAATTGCAGTGTCTAATGTGTCAGTCATGGATTTAACCTCTATTGGGACTGATGGCAATTCACTCCAGCCCGATAGTTAAGCATAGATGTTTGATCGCCAATTACAAAACAGATTAAAAATATCTACTGATTTGGGTAGTTGTTTTGAAGGATGAAGGATGAAGTCAGAAGTCAGGAGTCAGAATTCAGAATTCACAAATTTTCCTTTCCCTTTTCCCTTTTCCCTTTTCCCCTTTCCCCCTGCCCCCTGCTCCCCTGCCCCCTGCCCCCTGCCCCTTTCTCCCTTTCCCTTTCCCTGTTCCCTAAAATGGTAAACAGTCAAAGAATAGGGAGTTAATCATGCGGCTGCTACACACGATGCTTCGGGTAGGCAATTTGGAAGAATCTCTCAAGTTCTATACGGAAGTGCTAGGTATGAAGTTGTTGCGCCAGAAAGATTATCCAGATGGGAAATTTACTCTCGCTTTCGTGGGATATGGCGATGAGTCAGATCATACGGTTTTGGAACTAACCTACAACTGGGGCGTCGATAAGTACGACTTGGGTAATGCCTACGGTCATATTGCGATCGGAGTTGATGATATTTACGCTACTTGTGATGAAATTAAGGCGCGTGGTGGTAAAGTAGTCCGGGAACCAGGGCCAATGAAACACGGGACTACGGTGATTGCTTTTGTGGAAGACCCCAGTGGCTACAAAATTGAACTGATTCAGTTGGGTACGCAAGGCAATACCAGCGAAAAGCAGGAATCTAAACAGGAACTCCTGACAAAATAAGTGAAACGATTAAATTGGTTGGTTTTATCCGTTGGCAGCTGGGGTATGATTACCCTGGCTTTGCCTTTTCAGGTAGCTGCTCTAAATTTGGATGGAATGGAAGGAGGGGAGAATTTTTCATGCCCCATGTCCGATGAACCATGCCTAGATGCTAGCTGGGAATCTCTTACTTCCGTTTCTGAGTTATCTGAATTACAGCCAACGGATTGGGCTTATCAAGCGTTGCAATCTTTGATACAACGTTATGGATTAATCAGTGGTTATCCGGATGGCACGTTTCGGGGTAATCGGGCGATGACGCGATATGAATTCGCGGCGGCGCTGAATGGAGTTTTGGAAAAAGTTGAGAGTTTGAGAAGTAATGGCAGCGGTAATCAAATTAGTGAAGAAGATTTGATTACACTACGTCGTTTGCAACGAGATTATCGCGTAGTTTTAGAAGATTTGCGCGATCGCACTTCTGCCCTCGATACCACTATCACTCAATTAGAAGCGCAAAATTTCTCTACCACCAGCAAACTGCAAGGAGAAGCAATTATTGCTTTGACTGATGGGAATAATGCCAGTGCTACAATGGTTTCTCGCGTTCGGTTAAATCTGATCGCCAGTTTTAAACCGGGAGATTTTTTATTCACTCAGTTGGAAGCTGGTAATAATGGGGGAGATGCGGTTAGTCGCGCCCATCAACAAGGACAAAATTTATTAGGAACAGAAGGCATTTTGGCTGATGGGGGTGGACTCGATTACATTGAAGTTGAACCCCAAGTGAGATTAAATCGTTTATATTATGCGTTTCGTCCGCAAAGGGATATGACGATCGCATTTGGTGCGAAAATGCACCCAAGAGATTTTATCGATCGCAATCGTTTCGCCAATAACGAAGCCGTTGACTTTAGTTCTAGCTTTTTTATTAATAATCCCTTGATCGTACAGAATCAGATTGACCGATTCGGTGGTGCTGGGGCAGCGCTAGCATGGAATTTGGGGGGAGGAGCATTTACTTTGCGATCGCTTTATATTGGGGCTGATGCTAATTTAGTCGATCGGGGTTTGTTTGGAGATTCCTACCAAGGAAGTGTAGAACTGGAATACTCGCCCAATAGAAAGTTTGCTCTCCGCTTGCAATACACCAACGCAGAAATTAACAATACGGATATCCAAGCTGGTGGTATCAATTTAGAATTAGCCCTTAACCGCAACTTAGGGATCTTCGCTCGTTACGGCTACGGCAAATATCAAGGATTCAACACCTTATTATCCACCGATTTGGATTTGCACCCCCACACTTGGGCAGCAGGCGTAGCCCTTCGCAATTGGCTGATTCCGGGAACGATCGCGGGTTTGGCAGTCAGTCAACCTTTTGTAGAATCAAATTTGGGTGATGCCAGCCAAACTAACTTTGAGGCATTTTATAACTTAGCCCTCAACGACAATTTCAGCGTTACCCCATCATTGATATTAGTGACGAACCCCAATAACAACAGCGCTAACGACACAGTTTGGCAGGGAACTCTTCGCACGGTGTTTCAGTTTTGAGTTTTGGGGGTGGGGGAGCAGGGAGAGAGTAGACGCTCCTGAGGCGGGGATGGCATAAGAGATCTTTAATTTTCTTAATTCTGACTCCTTAATCCTGACTCCTGAATTATGAATTTTGTGCTATTGTTAAATATAGACCTGGACTTACGCGACCACAACGCTCAAACCTTGTCAGAACCGGAAGGTAGCAGCAATAAGAGATGCTTGTGGTAGGCGTAAACTCCGGGTCGCCCTTTTTTGGTAGAACAGCAGTGTTATGGCTGGTTTAGGAGATATTGTTAAAAAAGCTTTTTACCTGGGAGTGGGCGTAGTTGCATCGGCTGGCGAACAAGCGGGTGCAAGACTGGGGGAACTGCGAGAACAAGCCCAAAAGCTGACAGATGAGATGGTGGCAAAGGGTGAAATGACGACAGAAGAAGCCCGCCGCCTGGTTGACGAAATGGTAAACAGAGCGCAACAACAGCAGCCGATTACATCTAGTAACGATGGTATCGATTCTAAACCCTCTGAACCGCGCCGAATTGAAATTGTGGCAGATGATGACGAGACATCTGAGAGTCAGGGACAGAATGTAGACAAACTCAGAGATCAAGTGATGGCGTTGCAAGAAGAACTGCGTCGTCTGAAGCAAGATTAGAATGGTAAAACTCGATCGGCTATTAGCGAAAAGCGCGATCGCGATCCCCATCTCTCGAATGAGAGATTAAGATATAGTAGGGGAAATTAAACATGGATAATTTTAAATGAAATGCTTAAATTAAATGGCTGATCTCACGAGTTCAGCCATTTTTGTTGAGAGCGAGCCGAGCATAAAAAATTATGGAAGACTGGCAAAAAAACTTAATTGAAATCGTAGAAACCGTGGCTGATGATGTGGAGAATTTTTTGTTGGAAATAGCTGATGCTCTAGAATCATTTGCACTGGTTTCCGAACAAGTGGCGCAACAGTTGCAAAATACCTTCTCCGGTGATATAGAACAGCTTTTTAGTTCAATAGTCGATCCTTTACTTGAGCTTGATTCCGGTTTAGATGATGAAATAGGATTTGATAGTGGATGGGAAGTAGTAGAAGAAGAATCATTATTTGCCAAACATCCTGCCTGTGCTGGTTGTCGTCATCTCCACGGTCAAATTTACGGCGGTAATTTGTTAATTTGTGGAATGCACCCCTATGGTTGGGAAGGAAATAATTGCCCCGACTGGGAATCGGGTGAAACAATAGATAATGATTTCAACTCTCCATTTTAATTTTTAGGGATTAGTTATGAATGACTACTCAACTCAGCCATTATCTTCACCTGAGTCCGTAGTGTTAGAGAAAAGTTCAGAAACAGAAATGAAGTATGGCGAAAGGAATATCGCTGAGGGGAATTTAATTACCTTCCCCAATCCTCGCATCGGAAGACGCTACAATATCGAGATTAGTTTGCCAGAATTTACTTGTAAGTGTCCGTTTTCCGGTTATCCGGATTTCGCTACCATCTACATTAACTACGTGCCGGATCGAACAGTGGTCGAGTTAAAGGCACTTAAACTTTACATCAATAGTTATCGCGATCGCTATATCTCTCACGAAGAATCTATCAATCAAATCCTCGATGATTTTGTAGCGGCTTGCGACCCCTTGGAGATTACCGTTAAAGGTGATTTTGCTCCTCGCGGTAACGTACACACCGTAATTGAGGTACGTCACCAAAAGTGAGTAGGTGAGCGGGTGAATTAGTTGTCATACGATCGAAAAGGGGATCATAGATTTGAAGTTGTAAAGTTGGTTACAATTTCAAATCTATAGTTTTTATTAAGAAATACCTTCATTTTAAATTTACAATTAGTATTTTTCGTAGGATGGGTTTCGCGATCGCGAAACCCAACAAAGTATTGGTTTTTCTGGCGTCAACCCAATCTACAGTGACTTAACAGAGCAGTATTGATGCTGATGGTAACTTCACGCAAACTTTAATCTAAAATCAGTAACTATACGATTCTTACCTTTCCCTTCAGTCCGTTAAATTAATAAGTATTCTCCGCAACAGCCAGCGGGCGGCAGGGTAATTATGCAAACGTTATCTACATCTTCGTGGTTGACCAAATTAGAGCAGCAAATTTTTACCATCAACCAGAAGCAAGCTACAGGAGAGTTAGTTTTAGGTAACAAAACTACTCAATGGCGACTTTGCTTTTTTCTGGGCCAATTAATTTATTCCGTTGAGGAAACCCACCGCGTTCGCCGTTGGCAAAGAGCTTTGAAGCGTCACTGTCCCAATTGGAAAGTGGAAAATCGTCCTGTCAGCAATCACGAAATTTGGGAATGTCAGCTGTTACATTACGGAATGGCGAAAGGCGAATTAACCGCCGCTCAGGTGAAAGCAGTTGTAAGGGAAATTACAGAAGAAGTTGTATTATCTATCACTCGTTTGGGGACTGGTAACGGTTATTGGCGTTCTTGCGAATATCAGGAACCGAAAATACCGTTTTATCTTACCTTATGTCCTTTAGAAGTAAAGAAAATTTTTCACCAAAGTCAAAATATATATCAGCAATGGCGAGAAACGGGGCTGAGTTATCTCGATCCTCAGTTAGCACCTGTTCTGACGAAATCTGCTTCAAATCCGGCTGGATGTTCTGCTGATACATTTCTGAATTTGACTGCTTTATTCAATGGCAGATATACCATGTGGGATATTTCATTGAAGACAAAGCAACCGATCGCTAGAGTCGCCAAATTAGTTCATTATTTTTACAAACAAGGGGTTGTAGAATTAGAAAATTTACCTGATGTTACTCCTCCTCCCTTACCGACACAATTTGTTGATTCTCAAGATAAAAACCAACCTGTAATTGCTTGTGTGGATGATTCTCCTTTAGTAGGTAAATATTTAAAAGAATTGCTAACGCCCCTTGGTTATCGAGTACTTTATATTCAAGATCCGATCGAAGCAGTTGCTAAATTAACTAAATACAAACCGGATTTGCTGTTTTTAGATATAGTAATGCCCAAAACCGATGGGTATAACCTTTGTAGTTTTTTAAGAAAAAGTACTCCTTTTAGCAATACTCCTGTCGTGATGCTAACTAGTTGGGATGGCGTGATTAATCGAGTGCGTGCCAAGTTGGTGGGTGCGGATGATTTTCTGGCTAAACCTTTTGAAACAGAACAAGTTTTGCAATTGGTGAAGAAGTACGTAGCCGTTGAAGCAGATGAGTTTTGAATTGTATAAGTCGTCTATCGCGCATCTTGCACCATTCTCAACAAGACTTGAAAAACCGGGTTTCTTTACTAATAATCTAGAGTTTCAGGTTTAGCTATTCGCCAGAAATTAAGGTTATAGCCTTGGTGCAATGCCCTATTTTGGCAAATCAGCTGATAAGCTACTACGCATTTAATTTGAATATTTAGGCTGATGGGGAGGTGGGGGGATGGGGGGAGGATTGACGGTTTTATCACCCAATTAAAGACATACAAATTAGATGCGATGCAAGCTTATTGCTGTATGGATATCACCTATGATAAGCAAAGTTACTAGTTGACAAAATACCAAATTTAGGCATTTCGTGCCAGGGACTAATTATATTAAGTTTTGCAAAGAATGGTTTTTTTGATTGGTTTATAGCTATAGAGTTATCAAAGATAAAAAATTGCTTGAACGGATATTCGGCATGAGTCTCCATCTCACCGTTGTCTGATGCAGAGTAACTAAGTTATACAAACTATTTCTTTAGTCTCAAAACTGGGTGAAATCATCTTAATCCCAAGCAGACCGATCGAATAGAGAGACTTTAGCTGAAATTTCCCCAAATAAAATTTGTAATCAAGAGGTATTTCCGATGAGTTTAGATTTAGCAACCCAGCTACGGGAAGGAACCAAACATTCTCATACGATGGCTGAAAATACAGCATTTATGAAGTGCTTCTTGAAGGGAATTGTCGAGTGGGAACCATTCCGCAAACTGACAGCCGATCTGTATTTCCTCTACAGTAACTTGGAAGCAGAAATTCGTCGTCACAAAGACCACCCGATCGTGGGGGCAATGTATTTTCCAGAATTGGAAAGAGAAGCAAAATTAGCGCAAGATTTAGAATTTTATTACAGCGAAAACTGGCAAAATGAAATTGTAGCTTCTGAAGAAGGTAAGAAGTACGTCGATCGCATTCTAGAAATATCTAATACTAATCCTGCTTTGTTAATTGCCCATGCTTACGTGCGTTATATGGGCGATCTTTCCGGCGGTCAAAGTTTAAGAAATATCGTGCGTTCTGCTCTTACTTTGCCAGCTGACAGAGGCACTGGATTGCATGAATTCGACCAAATTGCTACCGTGGAAGCGCGACGGGCATTTAAGATGAGATACCGTGATGTGTTGAATTCATTGCCTGTTGATGATAATCTAGCGCAGCAAATTGTGGATGAAGCTAATTATGCTTTTGAACTCAACCGCAATATTTTCCATGAATTAGAACCAGATGTCAAAGCAGCCGTTGGCGATCGTGTATTTGATTTGATTACTCGTCAAGATAAACCGGGTAGTACGGAACGTCACCCTGGTAGTACATCAGTTGAACTGGTGGCAGCCGAATAAGTGTTTAAGTAAAAAGTTAAAAGTCAAAATAAATGAAAATTTATCGGTGCTTTTAACTTTTTGTTTTGGTTTTTGATTAGAGTTTTTGCAAAAGTTTCAAACTTTGTTTTTTTTACCACAGATATCCACAGATGAACACGGATGAACACAGATGAATACGGATGAATACAGATAATATTAATAGCCGATTAGTATAGCCCTTCTTTCTCTAGTCCCTACTTATCAAACAGAACATGAGATTATTATCCCAAACCGTCGAATTTGATTTCAATTTACTTAGAAAATACGATCGTCCGGTGCCGCGATATACTAGCTATCCACCTGCAACGGAACTGAAAGAAGAGTTTAGGGAAATTGATTTTAAGGCTGCGATCGCAGTTAGCAACTACAAAAAAACTCCTTTATCGCTGTATTGCCATATACCATTTTGCGAAAGTGCTTGCTATTTCTGTGGTTGCAACACGGTGATCACCCAACGCAAAGAGGTAGCAGAACCTTATCTGGATTACATTCGGCGAGATATTGAACGGGTGGCGGATTTAATCGATCGCGATCGCGAAGTCAATCAACTGCACTGGGGTGGCGGTACGCCTAACTATCTATCTCCTAAACAAGTTGAGACGCTTTGGGAAACTATCAACAATCATTTTACCTTTGCGCCAGAAGCGGAGATTTCCATAGAAGTCAATCCTCGCTTTTTGGATAAAAATTACATCTTTTTCTTGCGCGACTTGGGCTTTAAACGAATTAGTTTTGGCATTCAAGATTTCGATCCGAGAGTGCAAGAAGCCGTCAACCGCATCCAACCGGAAGCGATGCTGTTTCAAGCAATGGAATGGATACGGGATGCGGGTTTTGAAAGCGTGAACGTAGATTTGATTTACGGATTACCTTATCAAAATTTAGATACATTTAAAAACACGATTCGCAAATCAGTTCAACTCGATCCCGATCGGATTGCTGTTTTCAATTTCGCCTACGTTCCTTGGTTGAAACCAATTCAAAAACGCATTCCCCAAGAAGCATTACCACCAGCTTCCGAAAAACTCAGCATTCTGCAAATGACAATTGAAGAATTGACTGGGAATGGTTACGTATTTATCGGGATGGATCACTTTGCCAAACCGAATGACGAATTAGCGATCGCGCAACGGGAAGGAGATTTACACCGCAACTTTCAAGGATACACTACCAAGCCAGAATCAGATTTGCTCGGTTTTGGCATGACATCGATTAGTATGTTGCACGATGTTTACGTGCAGAATCACAAACGATTAAGACGTTACTATCAAGCAATTGATAACAGGGAATTGCCGATCGAACGAGGGGTTACTCTCAGTCGAGATGATATCATTCGGCGCACTATTATTATGGAGTTGATGTGCCAATTCGAGCTTTCTAAATACGATATCGAAGAAAAATATCATCTCAGCTTTGACTTGGATTTTGAAGAGTATTTTGTTAAAGAAAGATACAATTTGCGATTGCTAGAAGCTGATGGATTAATTCATCTTTCTCACGATCGCATTCAAGTTACCCCCAGCGGACGATTGTTAATTAGAAACATTGCTTCAGCTTTTGACAAATATATGAGAGTTCAACAAACTGAGCGTTTTTCTAAAGCTGTTTAATTTTTGAACCGCAGAGGCGCAGAGGACACAGAGAGAAGAGAAAGAGGAGATGACGACTCAAAAATCTAAGAATAAAAGCTTTTTCTGCCTTCTGCGTTCTGCTTTAAGAAGAGGTTTAATATGCGGATTTTATTAATTCAACCCAATTACCATTCTGGGGGGGCTGAAATTGCCGGAAATTGGCCTTCTAGTTGGGTTCCTTATGTCGGTGGAGCATTAAAAACGGCAGGCTTTACTGACATTGAATTTATCGATGCGATGACTAAATATATCGATGACGATCGCTTGGCAGAAATGATTCGCGATCGCCAACCGGATATAGTTTTGGCAACGGCAATTACGCCGATGATTTATAAGTCGCAAAGCACTCTCAAGTTGGTAAAAGAAATCTGCCCGAATGCCAAAGCAATTATGGGCGGCGTTCACCCAACTTATATGTATCGAGAAGTGTTAAGCGAAGCACCTTGGATCGATTACATTATTCGGGGTGAGGGAGAGGAAATTACGGTTAATTTAGTGCGTGCGATCGCAAATAATACCGATCAAGAAGATCGTCGGAATATTTTAGGAATTGCCTTTTTAGAAGATGGTAAAATTGTTGCCACACCCGCCCATCCTCCCATCAAAGATTTAAACACGCTGACGCCAGATTGGAGTCTCTTAGATTGGGATAATTATATCTACACGCCGCTGAATACCAGAGTTGCCGTTCCCAACTATTCACGGGGTTGTCCGTTTCGGTGTCGCTTTTGCTGTCAGTGGAAATTCTGGCGCAAATATCGATCGCGATCGCCTAAACATTTTGTCGATGAAATCGAGAATTTAGTTAAAGAACATCAGATCGGATTTTTCATTTTAGCAGATGAAGAACCGACCATCAACAAATCTCGATTCATTGCCTTATGCAACGAACTAATTGAGCGAAAATTAGGCGTTCATTGGGGAATAAATACGCGAGTTACCGACATTCTCAGAGATGAAAAAGAATTACCCCTTTATCGCAAAGCCGGATTAGTTCACGTTTCCTTGGGAACGGAAGCAGCCGCGCAATTAAACCTTAATTTATTCCGCAAAGAAACCACGATTGCCGATAATAAAAGAGCGGTGCAACTGCTGAGACAAAACGGCATTTTGGCAGAAGTACAATTTATCATAGGATTGCCCAACGAAACGCCAGAAACTATCGAAGAAAGCTACAGAATGGCGCGAGATTGGCAAGCGGATATGACTAATTGGAATATGTACACGCCTTGGCCTTTTTCCGAACTATTCCAAGATGTCGCAGATAAAGTAGAAATCCGCGATTATTCTCACTACAATTTCGTTACGCCGATCATTAAACCAGATAACATGACGCGGGAAGAAGTGCTGAAAAGCGTACTTCGCAATTATGCCCGTTTCTATTCCTGGAAATTTATCGAATATTGGTTTGAAAAAGATTCCTTTAAGCGTCGTTATCTGCTAGGATGTCTGTGGGCTTTTGTAAAGACAACTCTCAACAAACGGTTCTATAATCTCCAACGAGTGAAGCAAAAAGGATTACACGCTGAAATTGAGTTTGGATTTGATGAATCGAAGATTTTGTCTCCCGATCAAATGGCGCGGCTGAAACAGGAACGTCCGGCAGATATTGACTTTGTGGGAACGATTTCTGCTAGTGCAACAACGAATGATGGGGCAGAATGCGATAACTATACCAAAGTTCACGAACAGCATGATATGATTCAAGTTGCCGTGATCGAAGACGATCAGGAAACACGGATTAATTTGCGGGTGAATTTGCGATCGCAAAATGGCATTGAAGTTGCTAGCGAAGCTACAAATGCAGAAACAGGTTTAGTTTTACTAGAATCGATCGATGTTGATGTGGCTGTTGTGGATAGCACCTTACCCGATATGGATTTGGTGAAGTTCATTCGCAATGCGCGAAAAGTGCAGTCAAATTCATACGTGATTCCCTCGAAAATTTTAGTTTTGGTAACTCCTGAACAACAATCTGTTTTATCAGATGCGTTAGCTGCTGGTGCGAATGGTTTTTGTTTGAAAGATGCGAGTATCGAACAGTTAGCTGAGGCGGTGCGAGTTACTCATCGAAAAGGGAGTTATCAAGATCCGGCGATTCCGGTTGCATTGGTAGTGTAATCGAGATGCTTTGATGTTGTCTGTGGGAGTCAGGGGTTAATTTTTAACCGCAGATGAAAAAAGATATAGGCGATAGCCTTCCCGCAGGGTACGCAGATGCACGCAGATAAGAAAGGGATTTTTTGTTTGCGATCGATGACTAGTTGATTTGAGATTTTAGATGGCAAGTTTGGGATATCCACAAAATTTATTAAATCTAAAATCCAAAATTGTTTTTGTGGATGAGGAGATATTTATGACATCGCAATTTGTAACAAATTCGCCTGAAAAAGAACCAAGTTTAGATTGGATGGCGGTAGTTTTTTTCAGTAGCGTACACCTCATTGCATTATTAGCGCCTTGGTTTTTTTCTTGGTCGGCTTTAGGAGTAATGCTGTTCCTCCATTGGTTGTTTGGTAGTATCGGTATTTGTTTGGGTTATCATCGTTTATTAAGTCATCGCAGTTTACAAGTTCCTCAATGGCTGGAATATGCGATCGCATTTATCGGTGCATTAGCGCTTCAGGGAGGGCCGATTTTTTGGGTAGCCGGACATCGGCTGCATCATGCGAATACCGAAGATGTAAAAAAAGATCCCTACTCTGCACGTCGCGGATTTTGGTGGAGTCATATGTTATGGATCTTCTATCCCCATGCCGAATTCTTTGAATACGAACAATACAAACGCTTTGCACCAGATTTGGAACGAGATGCTTTTTATCGCTGGCTAAATCGCAACTTTTTATTACTACAAATTCCTCTGGGATTGTTGCTATATGCTTTAGGTGGTTGGTCTTTCGTAATTTGGGGAATGTTTGTCAGAGCAGTTCTTCTGTGGCATTGTACCTGGTTTATTAACTCCGTCACTCACGTTTGGGGATATCGCACCTTTGAAACTGATGATAATTCCCGGAATCTTTGGTGGGCAGCCATTTTCACCTACGGAGAAGGTTGGCATAATAACCATCATGCTTATCCCAACGTAGCAAAAGCAGGTTGGCGTTGGTGGGAAATTGATGTTACCTGGTGGTCAATTTGGGTGTTGAAAACTTTGGGACTGACGACTAAAGTAGTGATGCCGCCTGTTTCGTTTAGCGAAAAGCATTGATTTTTTACCACAGATAAACACAGATGTAGATTCCGATTTATTTCCTATTTACAAAGATTTATATGTTTTTATCTGTGGTAAAAAAATCTCAAATCATCAACACCAGATGCGATAAATTACTCAACCACACAAAGGATAAGGACTAAAAACCATTGCCGAAAGCAAAGTAACGCCTTGGAGAAATTGCGCTACATCCAAACTCCAAGTAAGAGTTGACAATCCTACATCGCTAAAGTCTATTTTTCAGCTATCCTGTTTACCAAGGGGTGCGATCGCAGATTCCGAAGTGGGCGAACTCAACTGCTGATTGCGGAAAGGCCAACCAGATCGCTTATCGTAGTTGGAAGCGACGGCCAAACACAATCCTCCCACGATGAATACTGGTAATGGTAAGGACAGGTGTCTCATCCAATCCCACAGTTGTGCTAACACGAACAGTAAGAGGAAACTAGCAAACCAGACTCTCATTTTTCCACCTCAAGCACTCGCATTGCGATCGTACTCTTTTGCCACATAGCAGAATAACTCATTTCGCTTGAAAACTATAGGCGTCTTCCCTATTCTTACCTACCTGCCCCGGAAAAATTAAGCAAATTAATTTAAACCATCGCCAAATTTGCTACTTATTTACATCTTTATACCTGCGTTAAGTTAAAGCTCGATCGCCTATTTTTTGGACAATCTATTCATTTCTATATTACGACAAATTCCGTTTATATATTCCCCAATAATATAAATTAATGTTACCCGTTTAGATAAGTAATTTTGGCCGATATCTCCTAAATTATAATTGATTTCTCAAAATTAGTCATTCATTAATAAGTTTTGAGACATATTGTTCTAAATATAAGTTAAATAACAAAATTTCAAGTGAAAACGCCCACCGTGATGGGTAATGGTAAAATATTATAATGTAACTTAAAATAAAGTTAGGTAGGTTATGAATAGTACGGTTTTACCGATCCGGCTGAAATACGCGATCTCTCAATCTTCTCACAATATCAAGCAGGAAAATATTAATAATACTTACGCTAAAGTCAAAGTACAAAATATTGGCGATCGCAAAAATGTAGAAATTTTTTATAAAAAAGCAAATGGAGAATGGTCTTCTGAAAATATGGTCTTAAAAGCTAATTATGGTGATTATGAAATTTATACAACCAAAGATATTCCTTTGACGGAAGAATTTGCTTTTAAATATACAGTAGATGGTGTTGAATATTGGGACAGCAATTACGGCAATAATTACAAATTGTTAACCCATCGAGCGAATAACGTGATGGGTGGCAATGTAATCTTAAATAAGGCATTGGCTAAAAATGACCCGGAGTTTGGTTGGGATTTAGAAAGTAAAAAATATTGGATGGAAGGAGAAATCTACGTTCGTCGGAAAACTTCTTATAACAAGAGAGTGGGAATTAAACTAACGGCTGATAACGGGGATAGTTGGGAAGAAGTAGAAGCTTTTTACGAACATCCAGTAGAAGAAGGCTGTAATATAGATGTAGCGTTAGGAGAATTAGAAGTAGAACTGTGGAAATTTAAAACCCCTGTTTATCAATATAATCCTAAATCTCATGTCTTTCAATTTGTTGTTTATTATCAAAATCCAGACACGGGTGAATTTTATTGGGATAATAATTTTGAGCAGAATTACAAACTAAGCAAAATGAGTAATTCACTTTTAGAATAACTATCGAATGCCGCAGTTAAAATAAAGATGGTTTCCCATACTCGTGATAGAAAACCTATTTTTTGGCTGAATGCAGAGGGCTGAAGTTAGAAGGCAGAAGGCAGAAGTCACCAAATTTCTCCCCTGCCCCCTGTCCCTAGCCCCTAGCCCCTAGCCCCTAACCCCTAACCCCTAAAAAACTTCTGTGGAAACGGTAACGCCCCAAATCAAACAGCA
Source organism: Leptolyngbyaceae cyanobacterium (assembly GCA_036703985.1). Taxonomy (GTDB): domain Bacteria; phylum Cyanobacteriota; class Cyanobacteriia; order Cyanobacteriales; family Aerosakkonemataceae; genus DATNQN01. The sequence goes on along the minus strand of DATNQN010000018.1, from coordinate 37,781 downwards.
AGTTGAACAACTGCGGCAGCAGGTTCAGGAAGCCAGCTATGCCTACTACGTCCTCGATAATCCTATTATGGAGGACGCTATTTACGATCGCCTTTATCGGAAACTCCAAGATTTAGAAATCAAATATCCGGAGTTGATTTCACCAGATAGCCCGACGCAGCGAGTCGGAGAACGCCCTGCCACCCAATTTACCTCCGTAAAGCACCATATTCCCCTCTACAGTTTGGAAAATGCCTTTAATATGGAGGAATTTGCCACTTGGCAAGAACGCTGGCGGCGCATCAAACCGGAAATCGAATCTTTTGAATATGTTTGCGAACTGAAAATCGATGGTTCCGCCTTAGCTTTAACGTATGAAAATGGAATCTTGGTGCGGGGTGCCACCAGAGGCGATGGAGTAACAGGCGAAGACATCACCCAAAACGTCAAAACAATTCGTTCCATTCCATTACGTTTAAATTTAGAAAATCCACCACCCCGCGTAGAAGTGAGGGGAGAAGGATTTTTAGCACTAGATGTTTTCAAGCAAATTAATCAGGAGCGAGAAAAAGCCGGAGAACAATTATTTGCCAATCCCCGCAATGCAGCAGCCGGAACTTTAAGACAATTAGATTCCCGCATTGTTGCCAAACGGCGATTAGATTTCTTTGCTTATACTTTGCAGATTCCCGGTATCGAAGATGGGGATGTTTCTAGAACTCAATGGGATTCCTTGGAGAACTTGCAAAAAATGGGTTTTCGCGTCAATCCCAACCGGAAACTCTGCACCTCTTTACAAGAAGTAAGAGAATTTTATGATTATTGGGATATGGAACGAATCAACTTACCTTACATGACAGATGGGGTAGTCGTAAAACTGAATTCCTATCAACTGCAAGCACAACTCGGTTTTACCCAAAAGTTTCCCCGTTGGGCGGTAGCGTTGAAATATGCCGCAGAAGAAGCGCCTACTAAGGTAGAAGTAATTAGCGTTAACGTGGGAAGAACTGGGGCGCTGACACCATTGGCAGAATTGACGCCGGTACAGTTGGCGGGAACTACAGTTTCCCGGGCTACTCTTCATAATATCGATTACGTGCGATCGCTCGACATTCGAGTTGGCGATACGGTAATCGTTCACAAAGCCGGAGAAATTATCCCTGAAGTAGTACGGGTATTAAAAGAACTCCGTCCCGCCGATACCAAACCTTTTGAAATGCCAACTTGCTGTCCGGCTTGCAATCAGCCAGTTGTCAAATTAACCGAGGAAGCAGTCACCCGTTGCGTGAACGCTTCTTGCCCAGCTATTTTAAAAGGAGCGTTAGTGCATTGGGCAAGTCGCGACGCTTTAGATATTAACGGTTTGGGTGAAAAATTAATGCAGCAAATGGTCGATAAAGAGGTAGTCCATTCTGTTGCCGATTTGTACGATTTAACAGTCGAGAACCTGTTAAATTTAGAGCGGATGGGTAAAAAATTAGCCGAGAAATTAGTCAAGGCAATTGCTGATTCTAAATCTCAACCTTGGTCTAGGGTACTCTACGGTTTAGGAATTCGTCATGTCGGTAGCGTCAACGCCCAAACATTAACCCAAAAATTTACCAATGTTGACGAATTAGCCCAAGCTTCTGCTGCATCTATCGAATCAGTTTACGGCATCGGCCCGGAAATTGCATCTAGTGTTTTTCAATGGTTCCGAGTACCCGCCAATCAAACTTTAATTAATAGATTAAAAGCTGCTGGTTTGCAAGTTGCTAATCAAGAATCTCCTTCTACAAAGGGAGGAAAAGACGGAAATTTACCATTAGCTGGCAAAACATTTGTCATTACTGGCACCTTACCCACCCTGAAACGGGATGAAGCAAAAGAACTAATTCAAAAAGCTGGGGGCAAAGTAACTAATTCCGTGAGTGCCAAAACCGATTACTTAGTGGTTGGCGAGGAGGCGGGGTCAAAGTTACAAAAAGCACAAGAATTAGGAATCACCCGATTGTCGGAAGCAGAGTTACTAGAAATTCTGGAACAATAAAAGAAGGCTGTCGTTTTAGGGCGGGACAGTTGAGTGTAAGTAGAATTCAGAATCCAGAATTCAGAATTCAGAATACTTTTTGTCTCCTTTGGAATTGGTAGCCTAAAAGAATATGAGACTTTGAGTTTTATATTGTGTCCTATAAACGTTTGTAGTAAGGACTTCAGTCCTTAGTTGATGACTGAGGGAGGACTAAAGTCCTCACTACGAACTGGACATGATATTAATCTCAAATCTCAAATCTCAAATCCAACTTCATAATGAAACTGCATAAAAGTTCCGGTAACTGGCGTTTAGGATTAGCGCTGTCATCTTTAACAGTTTTTCTCTGGGGCATTTTACCAGTTGCCTTAGCGGTAACGTTGCAAGCACTGGATGTTTACACTGTTACTTGGTTTCGCTTTGTCGTCGCTTTTACAATTCTAGGAATTTATTTAGCGACTAAAGGGGAATTACCACCAATTGAAAAACTCCGAAAAATTCCTTTAAAGTTATTGGGAATTGCCATTATTTATTTGGCAATTAACTATTTGCTTTTTCTGTTAGGTTTAGCATATACTTCTCCATCTCATGCGGAAGTTTTAATTCAATTAGCCCCGGTTTTAATGGGTTTGGGTGGAGTATTTATTTTCAAGGAACGTTATAGCTTGCGTCAGTGGATGGGGTTGAGTGTTTTAACTTTAGGATTGGCGCTTTTCTTCAACGAACAGTTACGGGCTTTTATTACTACACCAACTAAATATTTGTGGGGCAGCGTGTTTTTGGTAATTGGGGCAATTGCTTGGGCTGTCTACGCGATGGCACAAAAGCAATTGCTGCAAATATTGCCTTCTTCTAATATCATGCTGCTGATTTATGGCAGTTGCGCTATCTTATTTAGCCCTGTGGCTAAACCAGATGAATTGCTGGCAATCAGTCCTTTACATTGGGGAATGCTGATTTTTTGTGCTTTGAATACCGTATTTGCTTATGGTGCTTTTGCCGAGTCTTTGTCTCATTGGGAAGCATCAAAAGTAAGTGCTGTTCTGGCTTTAGCGCCGTTGGTTACTTTGGTGGCAATGTGGGGTGAAGAGTGGTTGCTACCTGGTTTAGTCGAACCGGAACACTTGACGATTTTAGCAGTTTTTGGGGCGGTTTTGGTCGTCAGCGGATCGGTGGCGATCGCACTTGGTAAAAAACAATAATATCCAGCCATACTGAGTTTTCGCGGCGTTTAAAAAAACTATCGATCGCGAAATTGTCAGTATTCACCCTTAGATTGAACCAGTAAACCGCCTAAACTCTGTTTTCTTTACGCACTATTACTGAAAAGTAGACGTTATGGCAAACATCAGACACTATAGAGATAGGACAGCAACGCAATAGTACTTACCTACTGACGCGCAGCTATTTTCTAGCGCTGCGCGTACTGGGGATTGTTTTCTTTTTAATGTTTGATAAATTAAACGCCTTCTGATAACGAGAAATTTTGTTGTCAAACGCACTGGTAATACTATGTATCGAGAGAATAAATTTACCACCAAACCGCTCAAATGGGTAGGCATCCTACTAGGATGTTGGTTGCTTCCTGCTGTTGCACCAACTCTTCGAGCTCAAGCAGCAGAAAGAATTTATCTTTCTTATGACATTCTAGAGCGATCGATCTCCGTCAATTCCCTAGAATCCTACGCTAACCAAGGCATCATTGAAGATGATATCGCTCCTTACATTCAATATACCAAGCCGGAATATCAGGAACAGCTACGCAACATTTTACTCAAGCGATTGGATGTAAGTCCGATAGCAGTTTCCCAGTTTCTCTATACCCCGCAGGCAGAAATATTGCTGCAACGACTGGGACAAATTATTAAAACCGACTCTCGTCAACCGGGATATCGCGCCATTCGCGCCGCATTAATTTTAGCCGCCGCCGATCCCCAAGGTTTAACTCTGCTCAATGTATTGCGGAAATTTCCCACGCCTGGAGTGCGAATTGACTTAGCAAAAGGGCTGCAAATTGCTAATGAGTTGTCAACCATATTCGAGCGAACGGAAAAAGCTGTTAATGCTATCAGTCAACAGTTTGCTTCCGCCGCGACTGTTCCGGTTAATTTATCGCAATTACCCAACTTACAGCAACCGGGTTCTTTTAGCTGGCGAAAAGAAACGATTAGGCTAAACGATCGCAGCCGAAATCGACAGTTTTTAGCAGATATTTATTTGCCGATCGTACCGGAAAACCAACCACTACAAACACCAGCTAAACTAATCGTAATTTCTCACGGTTTAGCATCCGATCGCGCTACATTTGCTTATTTAGCAGAGCATCTCGCTTCCTATGGTTATGCGGTTGCCGTACCGGAACATCCGGGTAGCAATGCTCAACAATTACAAGATTTACTCGGTGGTAGAGCTAATGAAGTTTCAGAACCGGGAGAGTTTATTAACAGACCTTTAGATATTAAATTTTTGCTCAACGAACTAACTCTGCTTTCCCAAAATAACCCCTTGTTTCAAGGCAAAATGAATTTGCAAGAAGTGGGAATCATCGGTCAATCTTTCGGTGGTTATACGGCACTTGCTCTAGCAGGAGCTAACCTGAATTTTGATAAATTACAAAGAGATTGCGCCAATATCGAAAATTCTTGGAATACTTCGCTTTTACTGCAATGTCGGGTGCTCTTGTTACCGCGATCGCAATATAATTTAAGAGACGAAAGAATCAAAGCGGCTATTGCAATCAACCCAATTACTAGTAGCGTTTTCGGTCAAGAAGGTCTTAGCCAAGTTGAAATTCCCGTCATGTTTATAGCTGGTAGCGCCGATACCGTTGCCCCAGCTTTAACCGAACAACTCCTTCCTTTTACCTGGCTAACTACTCCTGAAAAATATTTGGTATTAATGGAAAATGGCACTCACTTTTCTACTTTGGCAGAAACCGAATCAAGCGTGCCACTTCCAGAAACAGTATTAGGGCCAGACCTTCCCTTAGCTCGTCGCTATATGGACGCTTTGAGCATACCTTTCTTTGGAGCGTATCTTGGCGAGCGATCGGAATATAAAGCTTATTTGACTCCTTCTTACGTGCAATATCTCAGCCAAAAAACTCTTCCTCTTAGTTTAGTTCAGTCTCTCTCTCCCGAACAGTTGAGAGCAGCAACTCAGCGTTCTAAATCACAGCAAACTGTGTTTCCAAGACGTTAAATTTAGGAGTCAGGAGTCAGAATTCTGAATTCAGGAGTCAGAATTCTGAATTCGGAATTGTAAGTTGGGTTTCGCTATCACTCAACCCAACATTAAACATTTTGTAAAATTGTCTGGAGAAAATCTTTACCACAGATGAAACACAGATGGACACAGATGAACACAGATGTTTGATTTGATATTCTTGTTAGTAGGCTGATTTTCACAAAAGTTAGCTAATCGGCTAAAATACTAAAATGAAATTCAGAAAACCAGATGATCTTGTTCAGCAATTAAAAAATTCTGACTCCTGAATTCTGAATTCTGACTCCTGAACTCTGACTCCTTCTTGATTAGGATTAAGCCGTGCAAGGTTTTCTTAACTTAAATAAACCATTTGGAATTACCTCTCATGATTGTGTATCGAAAGTTAGGCGTCTGTTGCGCCTGAAACGGGTGGGACATGGCGGCACTTTAGACCCGGCTGCTACTGGTGTTTTACCCATTGCTTTGGGGAAAGCAACTAGATTATTGCAATTTCTGAGAGAAGATAAGGCATATCAAGCAACTATTCGGTTAGGTGTAACTACTACTACCGATGATTTAGAAGGAGAAATTATCACTTCCCAACCTGTTAGTGAATTGAATTTTGAGGAAATCAAAAATGCACTGAAATTATTTGAAGGAAAAATTCAGCAAGTACCGCCTAATTACAGTGCAATTCAAGTACAAGGCAAACGTCTGTACGATTTAGCACGGGCGGGAGAAAAGATTGAAGTTTCAGCCAGACCTGTGGAGGTTTATCAAATAGAAATATTAGATTGGCGTTCGGGAGATTTTCCGGAATTAGATGTATCTATAGCGTGTGGCCCTGGTACTTATATTAGAGCGATCGCGCGAGATTTAGGCGCAACTTTACGAACTGGCGGAACGCTTGCCAAACTGATTCGCACCGCTAGCTGCGGGTTCGATTTATCAGATAGTTTCACTTTTGAACAATTGGAAACACAGCTAGAACAACTCATATTTAATCCCATTTCTCCCCCAGATGCTTTAAGTCATTTAGCCCCCGTTACCTTATCACCAGAACTTGCACTAAAGTGGTGTCAAGGTCAGCGCATACCTTTATCTTCTCTCGCTTCTTCTCCTTCCACAGAGGAAAAATTACGAGTTCATCACCAGGACGGATGCTTTTTAGGGATTGGTAAGATAAATGAATCAGATACAGGAGTGAATTTAACTCCTCAAATGGTGTTTAACTGAAATTGCTTTAAAAATATCCAAAAGTAACTACCTAGAGGCCAAAAAATGAGTAGAGAAGACACCAAAGCTATCTTTAGCGAACTAAAAACCCAAGCCATTATCTTAGGTGGCATAGTCGCTTTTATGTGGGTTGTGGAAATTATCGATATTTTCTTCTTAAGAGGATCGCTAAATTATTACGGCATAATTCCCCATCGCATCATCGGATTGCGGGGTATTTTGTTTGCGCCTTTTTTACACGGGAATTTCTTTCACTTAGCCGCAAATACCATTCCTTTTGTTACTTTTGGCTGGTTGATCATGTTGCGAGAAACCAGCGATTTTTTTATTGTTAGCGCCATCACCGCATTAGTTAGCGGTTTGGGTACGTGGATAACTGGTTCGCCAAATTCCGTGCATATTGGCGCAAGCGGCATCATATTTGGCTATCTAGGTTTTCTGCTACTGCGGGGCTACTTTGAACGCAGCGCTACATCTATTTTCTTATCCTTATTCGTCGGCTTTTCTTACGGCAGCATGATTTGGGGAGTTTTGCCAACTCAAATGGGTATATCTTGGCAGGGACATTTATTTGGATTTATCGGCGGTGCGATCGCAGCACGTTTGCTTTCTCGACCGAGATAAATTAGATGGGGAGATGGGGGGATGGGGAGGTGGGGGGAATTATTTGATTGTTTTACTAATTTAAAACCTAAAAGATATGATGCTAAAAGGGTTAAATTAATGGATATTCTGATTTTAGGCGGTACGCAATTTTTAGGCCGACATTTTGTAGAAATTACGCTAAATCGCGGGGATCGGGTAACTTTATTCAATCGAGGCGAAACCAATAGTAATTTGTATCCCGATGTAGAAAAATTAGTAGGCGATCGCATCAAAGGTGACTTGACGGCTTTGCAAGGAAGAAAGTGGGATATTGCGATCGATACGGCAGGCTATTTTCCCAATCTAGCTCAACTCGTGCGAGATACGGCAGAACTATTGCACGATTCAGTAAAATTCTACGTTTTCATTTCTACTATTAGCGTTTATCCTGAATTTCAAACCAATGGCGATGAAACATTATCCGTTTATTCTGTCGATAAAGCCTTTCCCGATGAGATGAATGCCGATACTTATGGGATGCACAAAGTACTGGCAGAATCAGTAGTGAATGAAGCCTACAATCAGAACAGTTTAATCGTGCGACCCGGCTTAATTGTTGGCCCCTATGACAATATAGGACGCTTCACTTATTGGATAAGAAGGATAGCTGAAGGCGGCGAAATTTTAGCACCCGAAAAACCTGAATTACCAGTTCAATATATAGACGCACGAGATTTAGTGGAATGGATTTATCAAATGGCATTAAATCAGAAAGGAGGAGTGTATAATGCAGTAGGGCCAGACTATTTATTGACTTTAGGTAATTTCTTAGAAACTTGTCGGAAAGTAACTGATAGTAATGCCAATTTTACTTGGATTCCCGGAGAATTTTTAGAAGCAAAAGGCATCGAACATTGGCAAGAATTACCTTTATGGCTACCGCCATCAATGCAAAATACGTTCCCTTGTTTAAGTAACCGAAAAGCACTAGAAAATGGCTTGCGATTTCGTCCGTTAGCCGAAACAGTTCGCGATATTTGGCAATGGGATAAAGCCGAACAGCTAGAATATCCTTATTTTTTATCGCGAGATAAGGAAAGAGCAATTCTTCAAGATGTACAGAGGTAAATAGAAACCCGGTTTCTTGAAGAAACCGGGTTTCTGAAGCCACTATCAATGCAAAAATATATAAACGATTTATCCCTAAACAATCGGCTTGATACCGCTAGTTATCTGATTAATCCAACCAACATATTTTGTTTGCACCATTGCAAAGCCAGCCGCTTTCATCCAATCATCCACACTCTCCGCTGCATAAACTTTTGAATAAGGTTCTCGGAAAAGTGCGATCAACCATCCCGTCGATCGCAATCTTTTTTGATTACCATCTAAAACGATCAATTGCCCACCCGGTTTAATTAACCGAAAACACTCTTGCAATATTAACTGAGAAATGTTGGTTGGTGCTTCATGGAATAACATAGAAACTGTTACCAAATCAAAAGATTCTGTTGGAAATCCTGTTGCTTCTGCTAATCCATGTTGCCACTTGATATCTAACCCTGCTTGCTGGGCTTTACGTTCTGCCACAATCAACATATAAGGAGATAAATCTAATCCGATCGCATTTGCTTTTTCAAACGCTTGCTTTAACATTAAAGTAGTAGAACCAGTACCGCAACCAAGATCGAGTATGCTAGTTGGTTGACAATTAATCGCATTAATTAATTGTTGGCGAATCCAAGTTTCATTAGGTGGACAAGCATACGTAGTTACTGTATCGTAGGTGATAGCGGCGATCGGATTTAGGTAACCCCCTTCAATGCCGTGAAAATTTTGGCTGATATAATAGTGAGGGTAAGTTAGATGTGGTTGTAAAACGCGATCGCTTTCTTGTTGCCAATCGATCGATTCGTAAAAACGCAGTTTATCTTCACCAATCAGAAATTGAAACAATGACTTGAGTAAAAACTGCCCGAAGGGATTCTTATCGATTGACGCTATAGACACAGACACCTCTTCTGATACTTTAACGATCGCCATACCGTCGTAACTAAAATTATCATATAAAATTTGTTAGTTGAGTTAAAATTAGGAAAAAAATCAGGAGTTAAGATATTGAATTTAAGTTCGGGAATTAAAAACTTATTCCCCTTCATCAAAGTAATATCTACTGTTTTGATAATAAGTGCGATCGGACTGGAACTATGGAATATTCAGGCAGTCATCACGAACACTCACTTACCCAGTAGCCTGAATCCAGTATTTTGGCTGGAACGTTTTGCATTAATAGCGCATCTAGTAGAGGCATCGATCGCTAGTTATTATGCACCTACCAAGAACAAAATGCCCATTAAATATGGCACTTATACTTTTTTCGTGGGTACGGTAGGCTTGTTAGAATTATTTGAAAAAAATTAAATTATTGACATTTTTGTTATTCAAATGGATTCTTAAATGTTCACTCTAACTGGTTACGAAACAACCGAGCAACTTTATGATGATGTACGCACTCAAGTATATCGCGCTATTCGTCACTCTGACAGACAACCCGTTGTTATCAAATTACCCAAAAGTGACTTTCCCAGTTATAGAGATTTAGCCCAGTTTCGCCATCAATACAACATTGCTAAAAATCTCAAAATTTCTGGCGTCATCAAACCATACAGTTTAGAAACTTGCGGTAATGGTTTCGCGATCGTCATGGAAGACTTTGGCGGTATATCCTTATCCAAATATACCAACTATCAACCTTTACCTATTAATGAATTTCTCTCGATCGCTCAACAAATTGTCCAAATTTTAGCAGAACTTCATCATCACTCGATTATTCATAAAGATATCAAACCTCAAAATTTACTGATTCATCCCCAAACAAAAGAAATTAAGTTAATTGATTTCAGTATTTCTTCTTTATTACCTAGAGAAACTCAAGAAATTCAAAGCCCCAAATTCCTAGAAGGTACTCTTGCTTACATCGCGCCGGAACAAACAGGGCGAATGAATCGAGGAATTGACTATCGCAGCGATTTCTATTCCTTGGGCGTTACTTTTTATGAACTAGTAACCGGGCAACTTCCTTTTCAATTTGCCGACGCAATGGAGTTAATTCACTGCCACATTGCTAAAAATCCTACTTCGCCGATCGTACTAAATCCAACCACCCCTCAACCCATCAACGATATCATTTTAAAATTGATGGCAAAAACTGCCGAAGAACGCTATCAAAGTGCTTCTGGTATCAAACACGATCTGGAAATTTGTGCCGAACAATGGCAAAAAAATGGCATAATCTTTTCTTTTACATTAGGTCAAAAAGATATTTCAAGCCGCTTCCTCATCCCAGAAAAACTTTACGGTAGAGAAAAAGAAGTAAAACTTATTCTAGAAACTTTCGACCGAGTTGCCAAAGGTAATTCAGCAATCTTATTAGTAGCCGGATTTTCTGGCATTGGTAAAACGGCAGTTGTTAACGAAGTTCACAAGCCAATCCTGCGACAGAGAGGCTACTTTATTAAAGGAAAGTTCGACCAATTCAATCGCAACATACCTTTTTCTGCTTTCGTACAAGCTTTTCGCAACTTAATGGCGCAATTACTGGCAGAAAGCCGCCAAGAATTGGAAAAATGGAAAACCAAAATTTTAGCAGTACTGGCAGAAAACGCCCAAATTATCGTCGAAGTAGTGCCAGAATTAGAGCTTATTATTGGTTCCCAGCCTCCTGCGATCGAGCTTTCTGGCAATGCTGCTCAAAATCGATTTAATTCCATATTTAGTAAATTTATTCGCCTGTTTGCCACCCTAGAACATCCTTTAGTAATTTTTCTAGATGATTTGCAATGGGCAGATTCGGCTTCGTTAAAATTAATCGAATTATTGGCAAATGAAAACGAAACTCGTTACTTGCTTTTGATCGGAGCTTATCGAGATAACGAAGTGAGCGCCGCTCATCCATTACGATTAACCTTAAAAGAAATAAACCCACAAACTATTACGCTCGAATCCCTTTCCCAAACAGCCGTTAACCATTTAATTGCCGATACTTTGAATTGCCCGCTAGAAGTAGCTTTACCTCTGAATGAATGGATTTATAAAAAGACTAAAGGAAATCCTTTTTTTACCAATCAATTTCTTAAATATCTTTATCAAAATAAGTTTATTACTTTTAATTTTAAAAGTAATAGCTGGCAGTGCGACCTAACTCAAGTAAGCTCTATCTCCGTCACAGATGATGTAGTTGAGTTTATGGCAGCCCAACTACAACAATTACCCGATTCTACTCAAACAGTTGTGAAATTGGCAGCGTGTATCGGTAATACATTTGATTTAAATACTCTAGCAATAGCTTGTAATCAATCGCCCCAAGAAATAGCGAATTGTTTGTGGACTGCCTTACAAGAAGGATTAATTTTACCGATTAATGATGTTTACAAATTTTTGGCAACTGAGAAACAAGACTCCTATCAAACATATGATATAAACATTCCCCAAACTGCTAATTACAAGTTTTTTCATGACCGAGTGCAACAAGCTGCTTATTCATTAATTCCAGAGGCACAAAAACAATCAACCCACTTAAAAATCGGTAAATTCTTATGGGAAAAAACTTCCGAATCAGTAAGAGAAGAGAAAATATTTGAAATCGTCAACCAGTTAAATGCTGGAGTGAACTTAATTTCAAACGCTTCTGAGCGTTACGAACTGGCGCAATTAAATTTGATAGCTGGGTGTAAAGCAAAAACTTCCACAGCTTATGGCGCTGCTGTCACCTATTTAATGATGGGAAGACAACTTCTTCCTCAAGATAGCTGGCAAACTAAATATGAAACTACCCTTAATTTATATGTAGAAGGAGTAGAAGCAGCTTATCTGAATCTTGACTTTCCGCAGATGGATGAATTAGCTCGAGTAGTTTTACAAAATGCTAAAAATTTACTGCACAAAGTCAAGGTTTATGAAGTTCAGCTTTCTGCTTGTACGGCGCAGGTTAAACCGAAACAAGCTGTAGAAATGGGATTAGAAATTCTTAAATTTCTAGGAGTACATTTCCCCGCAGAACCGAGTTACGCGGATATCGAACAGGAACTACAAGAAACTGCTTTGTTATTTACCGATAAAAAAATTGCCGATTTTGTCAATTTACCAGAAATGGTAGAACCAGAAAAACAGGCATCATTACGAATTTTATCGAGTCTAGTTTCTCCTGCTTACATTAGTGCGCCTGCTCTTTTGCCACTAATTATTTGTAAGATGGTACGTTTATCAGTTGATTACGGTAATGCAGCTTTGTCTGCTTTTGGTTACGGTTTATATGGTCTAGTTTTAAGTGGTGTTGTCCAAGAAATCGAAAAGGGTTATGAATTTGGTCAACTAGCTTTAAGTATACTTGAAAAGTTTCAGGCTAATTATTTAAAGACTAAAATATTTTATACGGTCGGGGCGCATTTAATACATGGCAAGCATCATTTAAAAATTGGTTTAAATTTACTTCGGGAAGGTTACTTAAAAGGATTGGAGACCGGAGAATTAGAAACGGGTTATTCAGCAAAAGAAATTTCTCAGTTTTCTTATCTAATGGGTTGCGAACTGAACGAAATTGCTAAAGAAATTGCCAATTACAGCAAAGCTTTACTTCATATAAAGCAAGAAGCCGCTTTCAATTACAATCAGATCGTTCATCAAGTAGTTCTGAATTTATTGGGTAATTCTGAAAATCATTGTCGTTTGGTTGGTACGGCTTATAATGAAGAGAAAATGCTGCCATTTCATGTGGAAGCTAAAGATAGAAATGGACTGCATTATTTTTATTTTCACAAAACGATCGTTTGTTATTTATTTGGAGAGCATCGGCAAGCTTTAGAAAATTCTCTACAAGCCGAGCAGTATTTAGATGCAGTAACAGGAATGATCAATGGGCCTATTTTTCATTTTTATGATTCTCTGATTCGGTTGGCAATATATGAAGAAGAGAGCGAGTTAGAGCGGCAACAACATCTTATTAAAGTAGAAAATAACCAAGAGAAAATTCAAAAATGGGCTAATTCAGCCCCAATGAATTTTTTGCATAAATTTCATTTAGTGGAAGCTGAAAGATATCGGATTATGGGCGAAAATTTAGCAGCGATGGAAAGTTACGATCGCGCGATCGCCCTCGCCAAAGAAAACGAATATTTAAATGAAGAAGCGCTAGCTAACGAACTAGCAGCTAAATTTTATCTAGCTTGGCAAAAAGAAAAAATAGCTCAAACTTATTTAGTTGACGCTTATTATGCTTACGCACGCTGGGGAGCTAAGGGAAAAATTGAAGAATTAAGCAAACGCTATCCTCAACTTTTAAACTCAATTACTAATCGCGAAAAAAATATTTTGAAGATTGAAAATACTACATCAATCAGTACCGTTACTACTACTAATACTACTTTTGGAACTTCCGATAATTTTGACATTGCAACGGTTATTAAAGCTTCACAAGCTCTGGCTAGTGAAATTAAGTTCAGTGATTTATTAGCTATTTTAATCAAAATAGTAATTGAAAATGCCGGAGCACAGTCAGGCGTTTTAATTCTCAAAAAAGAAGAAAAATTTTTTATTGAAGCAACCGGCTCGATCGAGACAAACCGCATAGTGGTCAGGCAATCAATTTTAGTTGATAATAGTGAAATATTACCTTTGTCGGTAATCAATTATGTAGGGAGAACTCAGGAAGATATAGTTTTAGTAGATGCCAATAAACAGGATAAGTTTGCTAATGAAGTATACTTCCTCAGTCATCAAATTAAATCTGTTTTGTGTTTTCCTATTCTCAGTCAAGCTAAATTAATTGGTATTCTTTATTTAGAAAATAACTTGATTGCCGGAGCATTTACGCAAGAGCGATCGCAACTTCTCAAACTCCTCTGTTCCCAAGCTGCTATCTCCTTAGAAAATGCCCTCCTCTACGAAGCACAAAAAGAATACGCACAAACCCTAGAATACAAGGTTCAAGAACGCACAACTGAACTAACAAATACTTTAGAAAAATTACAACAAGAAATAATTGAAAGGCAACAAGCTGAAGAAGCGCTCACTGATAGCGAACGCAAATATAGGGAGTTAGTGGAAACATCCCAAGACATGATTTTTTCTACTAATTCCGATGGGCGCTATACTTTTGTTAATCAAGCGGTCAAACAGATTTACGGTTACGCGCCAGAAGAAATGATCGGTCGTTTGTTCACTGATTTCGAGCCTCCAGAGCAAATCATTCAAGACCGAGAAACTTTTCAACAAATTTTAGCAGGAAAGTCGGTTTTTCAATATGAAAGCGTTCAAATATCTAAAGATGGTAAGCGACTTAATTTATTATTCAATGCCATCATCAGGCGTGATTCGGAAGGAAATATTTTAGGAACAACCGGCACGGCTAGCAACATTACCGAACGCAAACAAGCCGAGTTAGCTTTACAAGAAAGTGAAGAACGTTATCGTCGCATAATTGAAACTAGTTACGAAGGTGTTTGGATAGTTGACGCTCAAGAAAAAACCACTTTTGTTAACAGTAGAATGGCTCAAATGCTGGGCTATACGGTTGAGGAAATGCTGGGTAAGCACATCTTTGATTTTATGGATGAAGAAGGTAAAAAAATTGCCATTGCCCATCACGAACGTCGCCGCCAAGGAATTAACGAAAATCACGATTTTAAGTTCATCTGTAAAGATGGTTCAGTGGTCTGGGTAATTATTTCAACTACTAGTATTTTTAACCAAACAGGTCAATATGCGGGTTCGTTGGGAATGATTACCGATATTAGCGATCGCAAACGAGCAGAAGAAGCTCTGCGACGCTCGGAAGCAAACTTAAAAAAAGCCAAAGAAGCCGCCGATAATGCCAACCGTGCCAAAAGCGAATTTCTCTCCAAAATGAGTCACGAACTCAGAACTCCCCTCAACGCCATTTTAGGTTTTACCCAAGTATTAGCTCGCGATTCTACTACTACCGAGAAACAGCAAGAACATTTAGGCATCATCAGTCGTGCCGGCGAACATTTACTTAACCTGATCAACGACGTACTGGAAATGTCAAAAATCGAAGCAGGCAAAATTGAATTGCATGAAAACAGCTTCGACCTATATCGACTGCTAGATTCTTTAGCAGAAATGTTTAAATTGAAAGCCGAATCGAAAGGATTACAATTAATTTTCGAGCGAAATCCTAACGTTCCTCAACATATAGAAACCGATGAAAGTAAACTGCGTCAAGTCCTGATTAACTTATTAGCAAACGCCATCAAATTTACCGAAACAGGTAGAGTAAACCTGCGAGTTTGGGCGATCGACAGTAACCAAAAATTGGCCAATGACAGCGCATCAGTCACCATTCACTTTCAAGTAGAAGATACTGGGATGGGTATGGCAACCGACGAATTAAAAACGGTTTTTCAACCATTCGTACAAACAGAAACAGGTCGTAAATCTCAATCTGGAACTGGGTTGGGTTTACCCATCAGCCGCCAATTCGTACAGTTAATGAGAGGAAATATGACAGTTAGCAGTACTTTTGGTAAAGGAGCGAGTTTTACCTTTCACATCCAAGCTAAACCAGTGCCAGCAACCGCAGTTATTATTCAAAAACCCACTCGAAAAGTAATTGCTTTAGAACCAAATCAACCCACTTATCGCATCTTAGCAGTTGATGATATTTGGGAAAGTCGCTTGCTATTAGTTAACTTGTTGTCTCCCTTGGGTTTTGAGGTACGCCAAGCAGCTAACGGTCGAGAAGCCATTACGATTTGGGAAGAATGGCAACCTCACCTAATCTGGATGGATATGCAAATGCCGGTGATGGATGGATATGAAGCTACCAAGCAAATTAAAAGTCGAGATTTAAAAAAAGCTACAATTATTATTGCTTTGACAGCCAGCGCTTTTGATGAAAATCGCGCGATAATTATGGCATCGGGATGCGATGATTTCGTTAGCAAACCATTCCGAGAAGACATCCTTTTTGAAAAGATGGCTGAATATTTAGGAGTAGGTTATATTTACGAAGAACCATCGGTTATAGAAACAGATAAAAGTGCTAAAACTGCTAATTCAAATAACCGCGAATTCACGGCTGAAGACTTAGCACTTTTACCTCTTGAATGGAACGCTCGCCTTTATCAGGCAGCTAGTGAATTAGATGAAGATTCTATTAAATACCTGCTCGAAGAAATTAGCCATTCTCATGAAGATATAGCTAATTATCTGATGGATTTGGCTAAAAAATTACGATTTGACAAAATTATGAATTTAATTCAAAAATATGTCCCTAAATAAATATATTTAGCCTGTCACTCGCCACTCGTTAAACAATTCCGATGAGAGTCTATTAGATAGATGCTGTTTAAAATTACAAATTAAAAGTGTCTGATGATAATTCCTTTTACTTTTTCGATCGCCTTATTAGTAGCGTTAATCATTAGCTGGATTGGGTGGAAAATACTTAAACTTGGCCGGAAAGTTATGTTAGGTCTACTGTTCCTTGAGGTGTTGGCATTAGCGATCGCATGGCATCACAGCTTTACGCGACCCCTGCCACCCCCCGCACCACTACCTACATCCACCCCCTCTCCATCTTTGTTAAATTTTCTTTAAAGCCGGAAGGACTTACCCTCAGCCAGGTGTTAATTAAGAAGCATTGCGCTACCCTAGTAATTATCTGTTAAGTAAAACGTTGAGTAAAGAGAGGAAATTCCTATCCCTAGCAAACATCTGATTAACCATCAAATCAAATCCCCTCAAGTTCTTTTGATCGACCACGAAAACAACAATCGTGGTTTAACTGATACCCGTGAAGCTTTACAACTAGCTCAGAGTGCAGGACTCGATCTGGTAGTAGTCTCCGAGGGTAAAGATGTTCCCGTAGTAAAAATTTTGAACTACGGCAAACATCAGTATCAACAAAAAAAACGTCAGCGCCAGAGTTCTCAACCAACCCTCAAGGAAGTTCAGCTACGTCCCAACATTGGCGAATCTGATTATGCCTTACGCATTAACAGGGCCATTGAATGGTTGGGTAAAGGCAACTCAGTAAAGTTTCAAATTCGTTTACGGGGTCGGGAAAATCAACACCGCGAACGAGCTATAGAACTGTTAGACCGCGTTGTAGCTGACCTGGGTCAATCAGGCAAAGTACAATCTTTTGATAAACGGTCATTAATAGTTCAGGTCGTTCCTGGTTAGATTAACTTTCCAGGAATCTCTCTCTATTGGAGATTCCTGGACAAAACAACAACACAAAAAGCGTTATTTTTTCAAACCTTTAAGTTTATAAATCAGCAATTTAACTTAAATAAAAACTTGAGTTGCCTTAATTTGCCACTAAAGTTCCTGCCAGTACCCCGGATCGAGTATTACATAACCTAGCTGAACTAATGGCTAAGTTGGCTCGATATTCCCAACGGCGAGTCGGAATGGGAGAGGCGGGACAGCAGTGGGTAAAGGCAAGATTTTCTTGGGAAGCCAAAGCAAAATCCCTAGTCAAGCATTACCAAGAAATCGTTAATTTTTAATTTTCTATAGGTGATGGATTTCTTAAAAATTCCCTACAAAAATTGACAGTAAAATCGCTCTCTCCCTATCAGTTTTTGGAATTAAATCTTCTGATGTGGATAGGAGTTATTTATTTAGGAAAAATGGATACGAAAGTTGAAGTTAGCGCTAAAAGAAAAGGATTTATTCCGCTTTCCACCCTGATGCTGTTTGCCTTTAGCTCAGCCTTTTTTCCCAGAGTTCTCACTTTATTAAAATTTCCCTCAATAGTTGCCCTTTTACACCTGGGAATAGTTCCTTGGACTTGTATTTTTACTCTGACCAAAACTAAGGTTAAATCTCCAAACCAAATTGCAGCTATCAAAGAACTTTTATTTGCTTTATTTGTTTTCTTATGCGTGAATTTGGCTAGTGCAATTTTAAATAATGCAGGGATCGTAAATGTATTCTTAAATTTTCTACTATTATGCGAACATTTCCTCTTACTAATTACAATTATCAGCCTTTCTCTGACTCCAGAAAAATTGATCGAAGTTAGAGCATTTATAATATTTTCTTCCTTTACTAACACTATTTTTGCCTATGTTCAGCGTTATGTCTTAAGACTACATCTCCGTCGTGGCCTCGAAGACAATATTAAGGGGGTTTTTATCGGACAGGGGGCTGGTCACGTTGTCGGAGCTTCTGTAGCATTAACATTTGGCATATATTATTTTGCGACTGCTAAAAATATTCCGATTTGGATTCGCACTGCCGTAGTTCTTGCTACGTTCTGGCATATGAATATGGCGGACGCTAAGCAAGTTCTTTTGGTCTTTGGTGTAGCTGGAGTACTTTTGCTGCTTACGAAGTTTAAGAATATTGGTGAAGCACTAAAGTATTTGATCGGCGGAGTTTTACTGGTTTACGTTTTTCTTTGGTGTATGGAAAATGTACCAGCATTTGACGCATTCAACACTTGGATGCGACCGGAGATGTATGGCCCTGATGGTGAAGCCACTCGGCTCAAGTCTGTAACATTTCGCGTGGTTCCTAGCTTCTATACATCATTCTTGCATCCACTACTCGGTTTAGGGCCCGGTCATACCGTGACGCGGTTAGGAGGTTGGATGCTCCGAGAATATGAAGATTTACTAGCGCCTCTAGGCCCTACCGTACATCCCGCTAGTAATAGTGTTTGGGTTGAGGTAGGAAAAAGTTGGCTTGGCAATCAATCTAGTATGTTTTCTCCGTTGTTTGGTTGGGCAGGTATTTGGGGAGATTTAGGGTTTTTGGGGCTAGGATCTTTCGTATATATTTGGTTTGTAGTTTGGCGTAGACTTTGCGTGAATGATGTTTCAAGGTTCTTCGTACTCAACATCTGTGCTTTTGGCTTAGTATTTTCCCAGATGGAAGAACCTGGTTATATGCTTTACGTAACGAGTTTAATAGGTATTATGTGGCAAGAACATCAATGCGAAAAAAGAATGAATCCTGGAGAAACCCTTGATGAATTAACTATAAAACGCCCTAAATCTATTAAAAATTGGATTAAATTTTTATTAAGGAAAAGTTGATAAGCTACCAACCTAAAACGTAAAAAATTATTTTTTAGAAATATCTAAAATCAGAATTCTTTATTAAAAATACTTTCACTCCTGAATTCTGAATTCTGAATTCTAATTCGATCGTTCTCCTCGTAAAACAGCTTCGTAAATATTTTCCAAAACGCCTGTCTGCTTAGCGCGATCGAAATTCGCTTCCACGTTCTCCCGCCCTTTAGCGCTAAAACACTGCCAAAGTTGAGTATCTTTTAACAATCGCGTGCTATATTCCGCCAAGGCTTCCACATCTCGTTCCTTCGTTAGAAACCCCGTTTCTCCATCAGTTACGGCTTCCGGTATTCCTGCATGGAAAGTGCTGACTACGGGAAGTCCCATTGCTTGCGCTTCCATCACCACATTAGGCAGTCCTTCCGAATCTCCTTCCGAACCAGTTATGCTCGGTGCAGCTAACAAACGAGTGCGATTCATCCAAATTTTAACCGCATCCGGCGGCTGAAGCCCTAAAAATTGATAGCGATTGAGTATTTTGGCTGCTAAAGCTTCTAATGCTGGTTGCAAAGGCCCTTCGCCAATAACTACTAATTCTACTTCTGGTAATTCCGACTGTACCTTAGCCATTGCGCGGATCAGGTACTCGCAACCTTTCTTTTCTGTCAGACGACCGACAAAAAGTACAATGGGTTGACGAGGAATGTCGGGATCGGGGCGAAATCGATCGAGATCGACTCCGTGATAGTGATGGATGATTTTTTCTTTCGGAAAGCCTTGTTCGATCAGCTTTTCTTTAATGAATTTAGAGACAGTGATAAACAGCCTCGCCTCCCGTTGAAGAGCCTCTTTCCGTTGGAAGTAAATCCAGTGGTTGAGGGAAGCATAGCGAGAAGATTCTTCGGTGACGGTGGCATCGGCACCCCGGTAGTGAACGAGCAGGGGAATTTTCAGCGATCGCGCTAAAGGCAGTGCTAACGCCCCGCTCAAGCCAAATTGAGCGTGAATTAATACTGGATTCAATTGCCGCAGTTTTTGGGAGAAATCAGGGGCAAATCCCGAAATTTTAAACGCTGTTTCCGCTATTTTGCCAAAATTAGTTCCTTTATTTACAACTGCAATGCGATCGCGAGGCAGTTCCAACCCTTCTACTAGACGAGAACCAACATAGTAAGCTGTAAACTTTTTAAGTTGTTCCCCCTGTGCGCGAATGAAGGTTTGAGAGGCAGGCAACAGCAGACTACTAAATAAAATCAGGTTACTGTTTCCCATAAACTAATGCGCTCCCCTGTTGGTTAACTTTTCTATAGAATTTCGCGCTTTGGGAGAAAGCTTTTGATCCCAGATGCGTGGGATTGAATAGGATGGATTAGCAACAATTGCCATACCCAAGTACAAGCCTGCCTGCATATAATCTTGCTCGGCAAACAAAAGCCCTGCTTTCCTGTACCAAAATTGACCCATAGTACGTATATGTCTAGCTAAACCAGACATCATCGGTTGGGAGTCATATTCTTTGAGAAATTGGCTCAGCTGTGGTTCTTCCTGACCGGCTAGTCTGGCTCTGTGGCGTGCAACAACGTACCTCGCCACTTTTTTCTGCCAGAAAAACTTCTCCATTGACTGGCTTTTAGAATGTACGCGGTAAAGAAGTAACGGTTCTGGAATTACTAGAATCGGGCCATAATTAGCGATGCGATCGCAAAGTTCAAAGTCTTCAGCCGGAGCCAGAGAATATGTTTCTATTTGGGTGATGTATCCACCTGCTTTGAGGAGGATATCTTTATTAATCAAAGCACTAGGATGAATGACAAAAGGAACGTGTCCATCTCGACGCAACTCAGCAAATTCTGCTTCGGTTTTCACTCCTTGCTGAACCAAACTCAAGACTCTTCCTGTCGGACTGATATGCTGGGCGTAAGTTCCCCAAGCTACTACCTGAGGATTATCTTTGACCGCATTAATTTGTTTTTCCAACCTTTCCGGTTTGGCAATATCATCTGAATCCATAATAGCGAGCCAGGGATACTTTGCTGCCTGAACCGCCATATTTCTGGCAGCACTGGCTCCACTATTACATTCACTCTTAATTACCTGAATACGGCTGTCTCGCTCGGCGTAAAAGTTAGCAATTTCTAAAGTGTTATCTGTGGAACAGTCATCTACAATTAGCAATTCAAATTCATGAAATGTTTGATTGAGAATACTCTCGATCGCTAGCCCTATATAGCTAGACGAATTATACGCAGCCATGATAACGCTAATCATAGGGCAGACACGGTAATTTGCTAATGTAGATAATTGGCGTGATAGTTAAGCCAGAAACATCAGAGATAATGAAAGCCTAAATCAAGATTTGTCCAAAAATTTCTGCTCTTTTGTAATATCTATTCTTCGTTTGGATCGTACCAAAATACGCACTCTTTTTGGCGCAATGAAAGCTTGTTTTCAAGCATAAGCAATCCCTTTTTAGAGAAATGTCTCTTACAAAAAACGGGATTTTCTGGTTGTCTAGAAGTATAAGTATACTGCAAGGATAATCTATCTTTTGCCGCTCCTTCCGGTAGTTGACCCCGATGAAAAATGCCATCAGTACCAGCAAAAATTACTGTTCCTGCTGGGCCATAACAACTCTTCCACTCAGACGGAGGTACAAACTTTTCCATCTGTTCGTCTGAATAGATAGACTTGTAAATCGTTTTGAATGAAAAGATTGATTTGTGTAAAATTTCCCAGAAAGATGGAGTTAAATATCTGGGAATGTAGTCGAATGAAATAGTGTCTTGAAATACATCGCTCAAGTAAACCATTATTTTAAATTCACGACAGTCTTCCCCATCTCTATGCCATCGTTTTGAACCGACATTTCTGCCTGCTTCATAAGCGATATCCTTCTTGAGATCTACCCCCAAAAAAGCTACTGGAAGACCAATGTAATTTTCTGCAATATTTAGCAGGCGTTCTTGAAGACCCCACAAAAATATATCTGGATATTCCGCTGCTATTTTATCATAACTAGCCCGCACGATATAAGTGTTACGAGTATTAGTAAAACCTGGAGAATCAGCCGCAAATGATGCTTTTATTTCTGGTAATAAACCGTCTACTGCCTTGAGGAGATCCGGAGTTGAAGGAAGTCCTAAATTTTCCAGAGAAGTAATACATACTCCTTCCGTGTTCAGTGCATCGACAATTTGAGCATCTTCTGGGTTGAGGTTCGGTAAATTACCATTGTTTTGCGCTAGTCTTACTTTATACTTAAGCTCAGACATAACTATTTTACTTTTATCAACAACTGTTTTAAGCATGGTAGTCCTTATTTATTGAAATGGGTTGACACAAGTAGTATTGAAAGATATTTAGTGATATCTAATAAAGTACCAAATCTAATAATCTAAGACAAGATATAGCAATCTTATTTAATTATTAAATATTCTTCAAATGTAAATTATTAGGACAATTTAATATTACGTAACAGTAAAAAAATCGGAATAAAATTATGGCGATCGCAGAGCATTTTAGAATTCCTATAAAAGCCAATAAATTTAGCTTCTCTTAAATTGGTCAGGCCAAAACTTAATCCATCGCAAAACACTTATGGGTAAATAAAGATATTAACAAGCACCAATTTTTTCGTACAGTTTTGCTAAATCCTGACCTTTCTTGCCCCAACTGTATACCTCCTCGATCCTCTGTTGGGCAGCTTGACCAAGGCTGCGCCTGAGTTTTGGTTCACTGGCTAGATGAGCGATCGCTGCAGCTAAATCCTTGACTACCTGCTCGGGTGTTTGAGCCGGGATCTTAATACCTGTCTGTTCGCTGACTTGGATGGCCGGCCCTCCTAAATTTAAGCAAATCACCGGGCGACCTGCTGCCATCGCTTCCAAGCAAACTAATCCACCTGATTCATGCAAACTGGGATGAATTAACGCCAGACAATCTCCTAGTTTATGCAGCGTTTCTTCTCTCGAAAGCTTGTCCCAAAACTTGACTTGCTGGCTAATTCCTAACTCCTCTGCCAGTTCTTGAAGTGGCTCCCGTTCTGGACCATCACCCACGATCCAATACTCTGCATCAGCAGGCAAATTTGCACGAGCAAAAGCACGCAACCCCAAGTGAAATCCTTTCCAGTGCAATAATCTCCCGATACTGATAAATCGGACTGCACTCGGTTCGGAGCGCCCATATTGGGCAAGTTGAGCGATTTCTTCCTCCGATAAACCTAACTGAGACAAAACCTCTACATTCTTCGCCCCTAACTTGCGTAATCGTTTAGCCGTATCTTCGGTAGTAGCTCTAGCTAATACACTTCGTCTAGCCGTTATTAGCACAAACGGGTCAATTTCTCCCAAACCACGAGCTAAATCTCTCAAGAATTCATAAGTTTTTCCCTGGAAATTCAACTCTTGCCAGAAAGCTTGCGGGGCTGACTCGCCGCCGCCCACTGGCCCCCAGATAAAAGGTACGGGAAGCAGTGCCAGAAAGCTAGGGGAAGAATACCTAACGTAAGTGACGTGATGTACCAAATCGAAACCAATTTCTTTATGTAACTTGCGAGCCACTAAGTAAGCTTGAATTTGCCATAGATAGTAATGCAAATAAACTAACCGTTGTTGATAGTTCAATTTTTGAATCAAGCGAGACGGCTCGCAATAAATAAATGCCAGTCCAGGTTGCGGGTTTTTGTTCAATTCACCTTCAATTGCCGAACGATTATTTTCTCGCGTCAGCACCCAAACATCGTAATATTTGACCAACTGTTGAACTACGTTCCAAGCTACTCCAGGTTCGGAACCTTCACCCGGTCTACAGGCATAAGCAGACACTAAAACTTTTAAACGCTTCACATTGCATCCTGTTGCTAAATAGAATTGACAAATTTAATTTTTGGGTTTGGTCAACAATCCTACATACTTAGCACCTGATTCGAGCGGAGTTTTCACAATTAAAGGTTCTTGATTGATGGAATTACAAAAATCACGGAATGCAAAATCATCATGAACATCATCTGATATAAAAATTCCTCCCGGGCGCAGAGCTTCCCATAGTTGGGGATAAGCCCACAGCCTACCCTCATAAAATTTATCGCTATCATAATGAGCTATATCAATAGTAGGTAACAAGCTCAGAGCTTCAGGAAGAGCTTCTTTATCAGCATAGGGTAAAAGCTTCCAAAAATGTTTTAGTTCTTGAGGTATAACGCATCCTACGTATTTTTCACTATTTTCAAATAAATAGGGAAGATCGGTGCTAACTAGTAGCGAATTTTGACGATTTTTTAATGACATTAACAATGCTAGCGAAGACCAACCATAAGAAACACCAGTTTCAATAACTTGTTTGGCTTGCAGGTATTCTGATATTTGATAAATTAATTCCAAGTTCCCAGCACCACCCATTTTTACCGGGCATTTTTCGACAATCTCTTCGGCTAATTTTATTTGCTTTTGAAATTGGCTGTAAAAAGATTTAAATTCTGCCAACCCTGTAATTTTTAAAATAGCCGTTTGAGTATCGATCGCGTATTTTTCGCACCATTCGGTTGCCTCCGCTTGCGCTTTAGCCCTTGCTTTTGCCGTGTAAGTTGCTGGCTCGTTAAATAATATAGATTTGATTTTTCTATTGGCTCTCCGAATAGCTTCTGGATATAACTTGGGATGTTTTAAAAACCAAATTAATCGTTGCCTATTAGACATTTATGTTTCCCCAATAAATATGATTTTTTTTCGTCAATTACTAGATAAAAAGTATCTTTTGTTAAAAATTTGAGTTAAGCTAGTTGTTTAAAACAAAAGCTGTTACTCTTTCCAAAAACCGGGCTGCTGCTTCTGGAGTATATTGAGTCATCAACTCCTTTGACTTGTTACCCATTGCCAAAACTAAATCGGGGTTGTCGATCGAACGACGCATCAATTCTACTAGTTTTTCTGGTTTTTTAGGATCGAAACAATGACCGTTTTCTCCCTCAATTACCAATTCCGAAGCACCTGCCCATTGAGAACAAAGGATGGCTTTCCCCAGAACCATTGCTTCCAGTAATACCATACCCCAAGTATCTTCTAATGTGGGAAAAACAAATACGTCAGATTGAGTAAAATAATTACCCAATTTACTATAATCCACTCGTCCAATCCACTGTACGCGATCGCCTAAATTTTTCTCCTCACAAAAACTTTGCAACTCCTCCCGTTGCGTTCCATCCCCGACAATCACCAAAGTGTAATTATTATATCCTTGCTGTTGGAGAATTGCACAAGCTTCTAAGAGAAACTGGAGTCCTTTCCTGGGTATGATTCCCCCCACAAATAAAAAAACTGGATGTTTTATTTGAGCAAGATGAGAAGGTACTTCGCTAATTTGTGCTGATAAAGACTCAGCAGAGGGAACTTCATAGGGTTGGACAAAAACCCGCGACTCTTCGGCATTGAGAACTTGGGTGAGATAAGCTTTCCCTGCGTGACTGTTACTAATACAAGCATCTGCTGCTTTGACCATTGTCCGTCTGATCGCTAAACGCAAGGCTGAGTTACGATAATCGATACTAGGAGAACTACCTTCGTAGGCAATTACGACTCGCCATTGACCCAAAGGTTTAAACAACAATGCCAGCATTGTCCACATCCCGAAGGAATTGGAGAAAATAACCAGGGGCTTGAAATGGAGTAATCTATTAACAATATTTAAAGGAAGAAATGTGAAGTTGTACCCATAATCGGTCAATGATTTAATAATGGGTATGATTTTTCTTTCTCCCACCACTTCTACTTTAAACGAGTCTTCAAATCCCGGCGCATAACCTCGCCAGTTGGCAGCAAAAGCTGTCATTTCCGGAAATAGTTTGGCAAAGTTACTAAGCATGGGATGCCAGTAATAAAATGCTGAAGTCAGAAGCCATGCAACACGAGTTTGTTTCATAAAATGTTTGTCATAATTATATTTGTTAATTAAACTTCATTTTGCTCTCAACTTAAAATCCAAAAAAAAGCTATTTTTTATTAGTCTGTAAACTCGTAATTGAGAATACTTTTTTTCGCTAATGCTGAATTGCCGATGCTGAATTTACCTTAGCACAACTGCTCCAGCTTAAAGCGATCGACCTTTATGCTTTCCTTTTTCGGATTAAAAACCCCAAACCAAATAGAAAAAGACTTGCTACAAATCCAGGTTCGTTAACCCTTCCGGGATTAGTTGGTGGAGAATCCTGATATCCCACATATAATGGAATCATTTTCGCACTACCGCGACCGGGAAGAATATCGCTCAGCAATGTTTTTGTTTCTCCATTTCTAGTTTCTTTGACAAAAGTTTTATAACGACCGCCTCCATAGTGGGATTCCCCAATTACAATCGAGAGTTGTGACTCATCATTAATGAAGGCTGGCTGGTCATCTGGTATTATTCCAGAACCAGGATAAAGCAAACCGCCTAGAACTTCTGTTTTTCCTCCACCAATAGTTTGAATAGCAATACCAGGATCTTCAGTTTTCATACCCAAAATCCATAAGCTACTGTTGTTATTTACGATCTTGATGCTGTCTCTTTCCGGGTTCAATTGTCGCGCCCAAACTTGTTGATGATTAAACACCCAATCTGAAGCGGCAACATCTTTGATAAAAAGGCGACCATAACCTGTATTGCGATATGCTTTTCCAGAACCGACGGCGATATTTTGCAGCACTAGAGTTCTGGAAGAGGCGTGTTCTACCCAATAAAATTCTTTTCCGCCATAATCTCCCCAAAAACGTTCTAAAATCACCACATTTTGCTTACCATCTTCTAATCGGAACACAGGCTGATTTTGACTGCTAAGAGGATCTTTCACTGTAAAAATAGACCCCAGTCCCGTTATTCTTTGAACGTTCCCCCGCAGGTGAATAGTACTGCTAATTTGATAGCTTCCTTTAGGAAAATAAACCGTTAATTTTCCGCTATCAATTGCTTTTTGGATTGCTTCAGTATCATCTTTACCATCATCTGGTTTTGCTCCATATTCAGTAACGCTCACCCAATCTTCTAAGTTGTCTTCCGGAACTGTTGGTACTTCTTCAATGGGAAGATTTAACGAGCTTTGCGGTGATGGAAACAAGCTATACACACCATCGGAAACATACTCCGAAATAATGTTACCTGAAATAATTTCAGAGCCATTGTCGATCGCAGATTGATAGCCTGATGAAGTGATATTGCGAGCATACAACACTCCCCTTTCATTTTCTATGGCTGAATAGGATGGGGAGCCACCTTGGAAATCCCCATCCAAAAGCACAACTAAACTCCTGTCATCCTTATTACGAATAACTGGCACGGAATTGTTGCTAGTTAGACCCCTGATACTCAACAAATTAGCCCAATTTTCAATGCCTGCAACTCTCTGGTTTTGCAAATTAATATCCTCGAAAACCATACTAAATTCGGGAAAGCCGCTTTTGATGCCGTAGTCAAAACCGATAATTTGCACGTCTTCGATCAGACCAGGCCCAGGCCAAGGCAGGGTTAAATCTATTCCCGCGCTACCGATTTTGTTGGGATCGCTGGACTTAACCGTTACGTTACGAATCGTTCCCTGGTTATTATTGAGAAATTGGAGTCCGATCGCACCTGGATTTCCTTGACCGATGTCCACTGTCAGGTCAAAAATAGAGTTTTGAAAAGCTTGGCCAGCAGGCCCTTCCGTACTAATTACGGGTTTGGGATTATTGCCGTCGCCAAAGCTAGGACAGTTGTCTTTTAATTTGACGATCGCTCCATCCCTACTCTCCCCTTGGAAAAAATATCGCTTGCGAGTCTGTGCAATTTTCAGAGTGTCGCAAACTAAATAAGTACCGTTTGGTAAATAAATAAATCGGTTACCTTGTTCTAAAGCTCGCTGAATTGCTTGAGTATCATCTGTGATGCCATCTCCTTTAGCTCCGAAAGCTGTAACATCGGTAACGTTAGAATTGCCTGGTAATGCAGCACCATAGGTAACCTGAGGCATTACCAGCAAGCCCAAAGTAACGCTTCCAATTGAGAGTGAAATGCTCTCCAAATTTATACAGATAGTAGCTTTTTGGAAACTTACTGTTAGTTTGTTAATAACTTCGGTTATTAAGCTTAAGGTGTACTTCATTAATTCAGATTCCCGGAACTAAAAGTTTAAAGTTTTTTGGATGAGTAATTACTTTAAAACTCTCTTAATCAACCAACTTAAGCCAACGAAAAAAAACAAGATAAATAATAAAAACTAATGAATAATTGCTAATTACCTTCGTAATATTAGCTCTTAGCCATTAGCTATATTATGGGAATGCTTGTTTATATCTACCCACTTTGCTGAGAATACTCTACCATAAGCCACGTTTGGGTAAAAAAACTTTTTTAAGTATATTTTCTTAATCTATCTGCTTAACATAACTCTAAAGTATATATTACGTAAGTAATTTACTCAAAAATTCATCTAATCTTTACAAATCTCAGTATGTTTATGAATTTTGGATAAATTTTGCCTGAAATAGATCGAATTTCCCTTTTTAAGTCTTATCGTGAAAATAGTAAATTTACGTACACCTTATGGTAGATAAATTTCCGTAATCAAAGTAGGGTCGCTCTCTAGTTTATGAGTGCGATCGCTTAAACACCCAGCCCTAAATTAGCGCACTTGTCAAAGTACTTTAAACTTGTTTGTTTTTTGGTTCGCTTATCTTAGAAAAGAATTAATTTCAGCTATTTTACTTGCCAAAATAAAGAAAGAAATTATTTTTATGGTGAAATATTTTTCAAAATTCTTATACGTATTTCCTTCAAATAAAATAATTTTAATTCCTTGGGGTTTAGCATTTATTTTCGTATCTTTTATAGAAGTTGGTGGAATTGGAATTATTGGCCCATTTATCGCCTTGGCTAGTAATCCCGATCTAATTCATCAAAATTACTGGTTGAACTTGGCTTACACTCAGCTAGGATTTACAGAAAAGAATAAATTTATCGTTTTATTTGGTTGCTTAATTGTTATTGTATTTTGTATCAAATCACTGATTACTTGGTATAATAATGCTCGCGTTTTTAAGTTTAGCTACATTCAAAAGGAAAAGTTGATCGCTAGATTGATGCACGGTTACTTAGAAGCTCCATATACATTGTACCTCAGCAAAAATAGCGCTCAAATCATTCAGAACATTAGCGGTCAAACTGCCTTGTTCGCTAATACAATATTAAGTACTTTACTCACTTCTGCTTCTAACACAATTAATATCATTTTTATATCTATATTACTTTGTATAGTTAGTCCCTTTGCAGTATTATCCTTGTTATTCATCATAACCCCCTTAGTTTTAGTCTTTAATTTATTTAAAGAGAAAATGAATTTTTGGGGGAAAGAACTGTATCAAGCGGATCAAGAAATTATTCGCTGTATTAATCATGGTTTAGGAGGATTTAAGGAAACGCGAATTATAGGATGTGGTCAATATTATGAAAAAGAAACCATCATACAGGCAAGAAGATACGCAAAAGCATCAATAGGATTTTATATCTTTAAGTTTTCGCCTCGCTTCATAGTTGAGACGCTTCTTATCGCTTTTTTGATTGGTTTTATATCGATATCTCTACTATTCAACCAAAATATACAAGAACTAACCTCAACTTTAAGTATTTTTGCATTAGCATCGATCCGATTGATACCAGCCTTCACCAATCTTGCCAATGGGCTCAGTATTTTGCGTAACTCTAGTTATTCACTAAATCAACTTTACTCTGACTTGAAGGAATTAGAAACCATTGAACATGAATCAGCTTCCGAGTCTATAACTCATTCCAATTCACGCGATCGCAAAATAGACTTTACCAATGAAATTATTTTAGATGAAGTCACCTATTGTTATCCTAATGCCTCTAGAAAAGCCCTAGATGGAATATCTTTGACAATTCCCAAAGGTAAATCTATTGCTTTGATTGGCAAATCAGGAGCAGGTAAAACGACTTTAGTTGATGTAATTTTAGGATTATTAAAACCAAATTTAGGAGATATCAAAGTAGACAACAAATCTATCTACGAAAATGTACGTTCATGGCAAAATATAATAGGTTATATTCCTCAATCTATCTTCCTAATGGATGATACTATTGAGAGAAATATTGCTTTTGGTGTTCCCGATAATCTTATTGACCCAGATAGGTTAAATAAAGCGATCGAAGCAGCGCAGTTAGAAGAAGTAATAGAAAATCTCCCCCAAGGTGTTAAAACCAGAGTGGGTGAGCGTGGAGTTATGCTATCTGGCGGACAAAGGCAACGGGTGGGAATTGCCAGAGCGCTTTATCACGAGAGAGAAATATTAGTTTTAGATGAAGCGACTTCTGCACTCGATAATGAAACTGAAGCTTTGGTTACGGAAGCAATTAAGTCTTTAAGCGGTACGAAAACTATGATTATTATTGCTCATCGTTTGACAACTGTTGAACATTGCGATCGCATTTACTTAATGGATAAAGGAAAAATTGTGGAGTCCGGTAGTTATGCAGAAGTAGTTCTAAAAGATTCCTCATTAGAAACTTAACTGATTAATTTGAGGAATTAACGAGCAAATTTACTCAGATCTAATGATAAGTTAAGCTTCTCAATACCAAGAAAATATAAATAATCAAATTGCAGGATAAAAATGCCAATCAATGCTGATGTGAAATTGGGGATAAATGTTAGTATTTATCATCCGGATCTGGTTAATCTTTACGGCTGTACAATAGGAAACGAGACTAAAATAGGTACTTTTGTAGAAATTCAAAAAACCGTCATTGTGGGTAGCAGATGTAAAATTTCATCCCATAGTTTTTTGGCAGAAGGCGTCATCATTGAAGATGAAGTATTTGTTGGTCATGGCGTCATGTTTACTAACGATATTTATCCTAGAGCCAGTAATGAAGACGGCAGTTTAAAAAAGGAAACTGACTGGTATGCAGTCACCACCTTGGTTAAACACCGTGCTTCCATTGGCAGTAATGCAACTGTCTTGCCAGGAATAACCATTGGCAAGAATGCCATCGTAGGAGCAGGTGCCGTAGTGACTAAGGATGTCCCAGACTACGCCATTGTAGTAGGAGTACCCGCTCGTGTCATCGGTGACGTGCGCGATCGCGAACCAACCCAAATCAAACAGGAGGAAACATCAAATCATTAATTAATTTTTGATGGCAAAACATTTTTTCATTTTCATTAAAACCAAATTATTAGTATAAAAAAAGGAATGAAGCTGTGATTAACATCGGGGTAATTGGATACGGTTATTGGGGGCCTAATTTAGTTAGAAATTTTGCCGAAATTCCCGACGCACAAGTCAGAACAGTTAGCGACTTCAAACCAGAATTATTAGCTAAAGTGCAGGCGCGTTATCCCACCATCCAAACCACTACAGACTGTCGAGATATTTTTACAGACCCCAAAATTGATGCAGTGGCAATTGCTACACCAGTTTCTACTCATTTCGATTTAGCTTTAGCAGCCTTAAAAGCTGGTAAGCACGTCATGGTAGAAAAGCCGATGACTGTCTCCTCACAACAAGCAGTACAGCTAGTTGAAGAAGCAGAAAAACGCAACCTAGTATTGATGGTAGACCACACCTTTGTTTACACAGGTGCAGTTCGCAAAATGCACGAACTAGTCGATACCAAAGTACTGGGCGATATTTATTACTATGATTCCGTGCGCGTCAATTTAGGACTATTCCAGCACGATGTGAACGTAATTTGGGATTTGGCAGTTCACGACCTTTCTATTATGGATTATGTATTGCCATCTCAGCCTTACGCTGTTTCGGCAACGGGGATGAGCCATATTTCTGGAGAACCAGAAAATATTGCTTATTTAACCTTATTTTTTGATAATAACTTAATCGCACACATCAATGTTAACTGGTTGGCACCAGTGAAAGTACGTCGCACCATGATCAGTGGTAGTCAACGTATGATTGTTTATGATGATTTAGAGCCTAGTGAAAAGCTGAAGATTTATGACAAAGGAATTACCGTGAATGGCAATTCTGAAAGTATGTATCAGATGCTGATCGGTTATCGTGCTGGTGATATGTGGGCACCGCGCTTAGAAGTAACAGAAGCGCTAAGAACTGAGGGATTACACTTTATTAATTGCATCGAAAAAGGCGAACGTCCCATTACTGATGGACAAGTTGGACTGCGGGTAGTAAGAATTTTGGAAGCGGCTACTCAGTCGATGAAAAATCAAGGTCAATTAGTTCCTTTAAACTTAGCGGAGGTAGCAGCGTGATTCCATTTTTAGATTTAAAAGCCCAGTACTTAAGCATTAAAGACGAAATTACTACAGCTGTTGCCAATGTACTAGAAAGTACTCAATTTGTCTTGGGTAGTGAAGTCGCTCTCTTAGAAGAAGAATTTGCTAAATATAGTGGTGCTGAATATGGCATTGCTGTTAATACAGGTACTAGCGCCCTTCACTTGGCATTACTGGCGGCGGGTATTGGTGCTGGTGACGAAGTGATTACCGTACCGTTTACCTTTGTAGCTACTGTAGCGGCAATTTATTATACCGGAGCTACCCCGGTTTTTGTGGATATCGATCCGGTTTCTTACACGATCGATGTCGATCGAATTGAAAAAGCGATCGGTCCCCGCACTAAGGCTATTATGCCCGTGCATCTATACGGGCAACCCGCAGACATGGACCCAATTGTAGAAATTGCTCGCCGTCATGGTTTGATCGTAATTGAAGATGCCGCCCAAGCACATCGATCGGAATACAAAGGACGAAGAGTGGGCGGTATTGGCGATATCGGTTGTTTCAGTTTTTACCCCGGTAAGAATTTAGGCGCTTACGGTGAAGGTGGCATGATCGTCACCAATAATCCCGAATATAACCGCACTATGCGAATGCTGCGGGATTGGGGTCAAGAGCAAAAGTATTACCACATCCTGAAAGGTTATAACTACCGAATGGATGGCATACAAGGAGCGATTTTGCGGGTGAAGTTGCGCTACTTAGATGGGTGGACTGAGGCTAGGAGAACGCACGCTGCATTGTATGACAAACTGTTAGCAGATTCGGGCATTCCTACTCCGAAAGTAATGCCTTACAGCCATCACGTTTATCATATTTACGCAGTGCGATCGCCTCACCGAGACACCATTCAAAAAAAATTAAACGAACGAGGCATTCAAACAGGAATTCACTATCCGATCCCCGTACATTTGCAGCAAGCTTATGCTGATTTAGGATACAAACAAGGTGATTTTCCTCATTCTGAAGCAGCCGCAAACGAAGAGTTTTCGCTACCGATGTATGCGGAACTTTCCGACGAACAAGTAAAAATTGTTTGTGATGCTTTGCGCGAAATTATTTAGTAGGTAGTGGGTAGTAGGGAATTTCAGAATTTTTAAGTTGCGTTGAAATCTGATTCCAGAAACTGGAAAATTTTTACCACTACCCACTAACCACTACCCCCTACTCCCTATGAGAACATCTAAATGTCTGAATCAGGCACAAGTAGAATAGTTAAAGCGGTACATGGCGTGCAAGGATTTCAGCCAGACCCGGATTTTGAAAT
The DNA here is from genome assembly GCA_036703985.1 of Leptolyngbyaceae cyanobacterium. Classification (GTDB taxonomy): domain Bacteria; phylum Cyanobacteriota; class Cyanobacteriia; order Cyanobacteriales; family Aerosakkonemataceae; genus DATNQN01. The sequence continues at coordinate 4,173 of DATNQN010000018.1, read as the reverse complement.
TCAAATGGCCGAGTATTTGCGCCAACAATACAGCCGCAACGAATTAATTGAAATGTATAGTCGCTTTGCAATGGGTGAAAGCGATTTTGATTTGCGGATGCGCCGTGCTATTTGGCGTGCAGTTGCCAAAAAATTCGGGCATGGAATTCGGATTAGTAGCGGTGTTGGTTTTAAACATTTAGAAACATTCGAGATCGGCGATCGCGTTTTCATCGGTTCCCAAAGTTACATTCAAGGCAGATTCGATGGCAAATGCAGTATTGGCAAACAGGTTTGGATCGGCCCACAAAGCTATTTCGATGCTCGCGATTTGATTATAGAAGATTACGTCGGCTGGGGGCCGGGAGCTAAAGTTTTAGGTTCCAGCCATACCGGATTACCCATTGACGTTCCGATTATCCAAACAGATTTGGAAATCAAACCGGTCAAAGTAGAAACAGGCGCAGACATCGGAATGAATGCACTGATCTTACCAGGGGTAACCATTGGGAAAGGTAGCATTGTGGGAGCGGGAGCAGTTGTTACCAAAGACGTGCCGCCTTATGCGATCGTAGCTGGCGTTCCGGCTAAATTTTTACGTTGGCGAGAAGGGTACGAGTTATTAGAGGAAAATAAAGAAAATGAAAGATAAGCGAGTTTTAATTACGGGTGGTGCCGGTTTAGTTGGCTCCCATATTGCCGATTTACTGGTGAAAGAAGAAGCTGCCGAGATCGTTATTTTGGATAACTTTACGCGCGGAAGGCGCGATAACTTAGCTTGGGCGCTGGCAAATGGCCCGGTGACGATCTTAGAAGGGGATATTCGCGATCGCGATCTCTTAGAACGCACGATGCAAGGAATCGATATCGTCTTTCATCAAGCAGCGATCCGCATCACCCAATGTGCAGAAGAACCGCGTTTGGCGTTGGAAGTCTTAGCTGATGGCACGTTCAACGTCTTAGAAGCATCAGTAAAAGCGGGAGTGAAAAAAGTAGTCGCTGCTTCCTCAGCTTCCATCTATGGTATGGCAGAGGAATTTCCCACTACCGAATCTCACCACCCCTACAACAACCGTACCCTCTACGGTGCAGCCAAAGTCTTTAACGAAGGCTTACTACGTAGTTTCTATGATATGTACGGACTAGACTACGTAGGATTGCGTTATTTCAACGTGTATGGCCCCAGGATGGATATTTACGGTGTTTACACTGAAGTATTGATTCGCTGGATGGATCGGATCGCCGCCGGTCAGCCACCCCTGATTTTTGGTGATGGCAGTCAGACAATGGATTTTATCTACATCGAAGATATCGCTAGAGCCAATATATTAGCTGCCAAAGCCGACGTGACTGATGAAGTATTTAATATTGCCAGTGGCGTGGAAAGTAGTTTGAACGACCTCGCCTATAGCTTAGCCAAAGTGATGGGTTCCGATCTGAAGCCGGAATATGGCCCAGAACGGAAAGTCAACCCCGTGCAACGCCGACTGGCAGATGTGAGCAAAGCTAAGAAATTGCTGGGTTTTGAAGCACAATTCTCTTTAGAAGATGGACTGCAACAGCTGGTGAATTGGTGGCGCGACGAAAAGAAAGCCGGTAATTAGGTAGCGGGTAGTGAGTAGTAGGTACTAGGTAGCAGGTAAGAGAAAAAATCTTACCTACTACCTATTAAAAATGACTAATGACTAATGACTAATAACCAATAACAATTATGCAAAATATCCCGATTATCAAACCTTTGATGGGAGAACCAGAGGCAGAAGCAGCCAAGCGTGCCATTATGTCAGGCTGGGTCACGCAAGGGCCAGAAGTTGCTGGTTTTGAGCAAGATTTCGCCGCTTACGTGGGAGCAAAATATGCTTGCGCGGTCTCCAATTGCACTACAGCACTGCATTTAGCTTTGTTAGCTGTTGGGGTAAAGCCTGGAGATGAGGTAATTACAGTCAGCCATTCCTATATTGCGACGGCTAACAGCATTCGCTACTGTGGTGCGATACCCGTGTTTGTGGATATCGAACCGCAAACTTACAACATAAATCCGATGTTAATTGAGGATGCGATCGGCGATCGCACTCGCGCCATCCTCGTCGTCCACCAAATCGGGATGCCTTGCGACCTGAAAGCTATCCTGGATATAGCTCGCCGCCATCAATTGCCAGTGATTGAAGATTCAGCTTGCGCGATCGGTAGCGAAATTCTCTGGGACGGACAGTGGGAAAAAATTGGTAAGCCGCATGGGGATATCGCTTGCTTTTCCTTTCATCCCCGCAAGGTGATTACCACTGGCGACGGCGGAATGCTCACCACCTCCAATCCTGACTGGGATAAACAGTTCCGGCTATGGCGACAACATGGAATGAGCGTACCCGATACAGTACGGCACGGAGCCAAACAAGTAATCGTAGAGTCCTATCCTATGTTGGGCTACAACTACCGGATGACCGACATCCAAGCCGCCGTAGGACGGGAACAACTCAAACGCCTGCCGGAAATTGTCGCCCGTCGTCGTTACCTGGCAGAACGATATCATCAGATGCTAGTAGATATACCTGGGTTGAAATTACCTACAGAGCCAGAATGGGCAAAAAGTAACTGGCAGAGTTACTGCGTTCGGCTGCCAGAAAAATGCGACCAACGGCAAGTAATGCAGGGGATGCTAGATGCTGGGATCTCTACGCGACGCGGTATTATGTGTTCTCACCGAGAGCCAGCCTACCAGCAGGAAGCTTGGTCTTGCGGAATCGATCGCCAACAATGTAAGTGTGAAGTTGGAAAATGCGATCGGCTTAAAGAAAGCGAACAAGCACAAGAACGCGCCATCCTATTACCCCTTTTCCATCAAATGACCGAACAGGAGCAAGATTCGGTTGTTTCGGAGTTACGGAAGCTTTGCTAGCAGGGTCTATAGAGGATGGGGTTGTACGGAGCAGAGAATTTTGTATTCGGAATTCGCCAATTCTGACTCGGAGACTTCATCCTTTCTATCTTCTCCATGAAAACCGATCGGAGTGATATTCGGTACTAACCAACCAACACCGGAAATAATAGGTAAAGGTAAAATAAAGATACGGGCAATTATTTTAAAGATTGTGTAAAATAACGCCTATTTAATATCTTTTTATCCGCATATATACTAATATTCAAAAGCATAAGATAACGCTTGACAGCGATCATCCTCCTTAGGTTTGATTCAAGATTTAGTACGGATACTGAAAGCCTTATTAACCGAGAATTACCTGGAGTACTAAAAATTACGTAACTCGTGGCAGCCAAAGAGTCAAACTGTTTGGCTTATCACCCCAATCTTTTCAAAACAAAGGAATATTAATCCTTTTTCCTGGCAATTGAATTAAAAAGGAAAGAAATTTGCATATGTTAGATATCAATAATCAGTCGGCGAATAGCCAACTATTTGCATCGCCATTGACTGCAAACTTAATCCCAGAGCCAAATATAATAAACCAGCCAGCTTTTACCGCCAGCCAAGCAACAACCCCACAAACCATTGCTTTTATCGATTCCAACGTTACTGATGCCACCACTCTCATCACAGGGCTGGAAGCAGACATCAAAATATTTTTAGATCCTACGCAAGATGGTATTACTCAAATTACCCAAACTTTAGAACAGTACAAAGATATAACAGGCATTAGCATCATCTCTCATGGAAATGTCGCCCAGTTACAGTTAGGTAACAGCGTTCTGAGTACAAACTCCCTGGCTCAATACGCACCCGAACTGCAACAGTGGAAAGCATCCCTTACAGATGAAGCGGATGTCCTGATTTACGGCTGTAATGTAGCGGCAGGGGAAACCGGGCAAACTTTTGTCCAAAACTTGAGTGAATTAACAGATGCGGATATTGCAGCTTCCACAAATCTTACAGGAAATACCTTTTTAGGCGGCGATTATATATTAGAGTACAACACTGGCAATATTGAAACTACTACACCTTTCACCGCCTCCTTAACCAGTACATACCAAGGACTGTTAGCTAGCCTGTTCGACCCAACATTAACACCAAGCCAAATCAATCTAACGGATGGCGTGGGAAGTAACGGAGACTACGAGCTAGGGATGGAGTTCAGAAGCAACACATCCGGTCAGATTAGCGCCATTCGCTACTACAAAGCACCCAACGAAACCGGCACCCACATCGGTAAAATCTGGTCAAGCACCGGACAACTACTGGCT
>DATNQN010000017.1 GCA_036703985.1 Leptolyngbyaceae cyanobacterium | reverse complement strand
GATAATTTAGATGCTTTGAAAGAAAAAGTCAGAACTATTATTGAAGAATTACCAGCCCAAAAAATAGCATCTCTTGTAGGATGGGATTATATTCGCTTGGCACTATCTACTGTCGCATAACTTTAGAGAAATGGTATAATTTCTAGCGGATCGCAATCAAACACTTCATAAACCGTCACCGCTTCAGATTTCCCCTTGACTTTTACCGTATCGAGAGTGCGGATTGCGTATTGGGATGGATTTTTTAAACGCGAGTAAGTTGACTGAGTAATTAACAGCGACACCCCATAATTTTTCGTTAAACTTTCCACGCGAGAAGCTACATTAACCGCATCGCTGATTACTGTACCATCCATGCGATTTTGTCCGCCTACCGTTCCTAACATTAAAGAACCCGTATTAATTCCAATCCCAATCTGAATCGCCTCATAGCCAGAATTAACACGATTTTGATTGTATTCAACGAGGCAGTGCAGCATGGCAATTCCCGCTTTCACCGCATTATCAGCTTCGCCACTAAACAAGGCCATAATTGCGTCGCCAATATATTTATCAATAAACCCATTATTTTCATTAATAACAGGTTCCATGCGAGAAAGATAGGAATTAATAAATCTGAAATTATCCTCTGGTGTCATACTTTCACTAAGCGTAGTAAAATCGCGAATATCGGAAAACAAGACCGACATTTCCAACTGCACTTGGTCGCCCAATTCCACATCAATGATACTTGATTTATTTAAAAACTGTAAGAACTGATTAGGAACAAAGCGCTCATAAGCTTTATTGAGTTGAGCCAGCCTCGTTTCATTTTCGCGGACTTCTGTATAAAGCTTAGAATTTTGAATCGAAATAGCCGCCTGTCCAGATAAAAGCTTTAATAGTTCCACTCTTTCTGGCGTAAAAGCTCCAACAGTCAGATTATTTTCTAAATAAACAATACTGACGATCTGAGATTGATTAATCAATGGTACGCATAAAATTGACTTGGGCTGATTTTTTTGGATGTAGGGGTCGTTAGTAAATTGTCCCTCTTGGACAGCATCATCTAGTACCACGGTTTCTTGAGTACGAGCCACATAATTGACAATTGCAGAAGAAAGTTCTTGACACTTTTCAATGGGGATTGACTGCAACACAGTAACTTGTTCGGAGTTTATTGTCCCTGCACTATTGTGCGACGCTTCGCTAACAGCTTCAATTAACAGCTTTCCCTGGCTTGACAAAATTAGAGAGCCTCGTTGCGCCCCTGCATTTTCCATCAAAATTTTCATCAAGATAGATAAAAGCTTATCTAGTAATATTTCCCCGGAAATCGCCTGAGAAGCCTTCATAACTGCCGTGATATCTAGGTGATTACCAGAGCCAGTAGTTGTCATTGATACAGTCGTTGTAGTATTTTTTCTTCCTGGTTGAGTTACTACCAATAATTGGGGATATCGCGTTTCTAAATCTTTTAGTTTAGCAGTCGCTCCCCATTGCACATAACAATAATATGCCTCAAATATGTAGGCTTGAGCCACTTTTGTTTTGCCCCATCCCCAGTAGAATTTGGCTGCTAGTTCGTTCGCCAGAGCTTCATCATTAACATATTTGTTTTTTTTGGCTCCCGAAATGGCGCGATCATACATTTCAATTGCCTCAGCATTATTGCCCAAAACTCGATAGTATTCTGCCTGAACTAAATACCATTTATGCAGATAATTCATCGGAGCATTTTGTGCCCATTTGTGCAAAGTAATTTGATGAGTTTCTATCTTTGATAGAATTTCAGTGGGTTCAATAGCAGACTGTGTGGGAAAAAGTGCCAGGTGAGTTAGGGCTGCATAGAAATGGAAAAAGGGAACAAATGCCAATCCCGATACTGCCATTAAATTTTGTTGGCATTGAGCAATCTTGTCTAGGGCAGTTGTGTAATTGCCGAAAGAGTAAGCAAGGAAAAGTTTGTAAATGTAAACAGCAGCAATCGCCGTTAGATCATTATTCTGATGGTGTTTAGGAATCATCACCGTTTCATCATAAACAGAGCCGATTAAGCAATCCGACATAATATCAGCTTCCCTCAAATTCTGCATCGTCTGCTGCTTCATATCTAAATAAGCCTGAGCAGAATATTGCTTAACCTGAGCCAAGGCAGCACTATAACTTGCTAGTTCTGGTTCCACAATATCTAGTTCTATTCCACCGAAAAAATTGGAATCAAAGTAAATACTTATGCTGTACCCAGCGTATAGAAAATTACCAGTTTCCATGCCAGCCTTAAAGCCATCTTTCAGCATCGGTATAGTTGCTTGCACAGATTCTTGATGATGCTGAATCCAGCCACCAAACAAAAAGAGAATTATAGATTTGAATTCTCGGACATTGAAGCGATCCAGCAATGAGAGCGCCAATTTCCCAAAGCCGTAGCCTGTTTCCGCCTCTTTTAAAAAGGCACACAACACCATTCCGTGAATCGCATATCCCACCGTCGATGCCGGTGCATTGCCAAATTGGAGCGATAAACTAACCATTGTGGAGCTAAGCAAAGGTAGCAAACCAGGCATTCCCTGGAAAACAGTTGGAAACAACATTCCTAAGAGTTGCATCGCTGCCTGAATCTGTGGATTTGTCATCACCGGCAAATCTACCAATTCCTCAATTTTTCTATCTTGAAGTTGGCACGCAAGAGTTTGGAGTGCTTTACCAATCAAGGCTTTATCCGGTTCAGTCGGCAGTTCAATTCCCAATTGTAAAAGTGCATCTCTTGCTACTGCAATCGTTTCTAAAACCTTGCTATGCGCTGTCTGAGCGGCAATTTGAATTTCGTAAATTTTAACTTTATCTAAAATTGTTTGGGCTTTTTGCAAAACTTGCGTTCCCATCTCTTCCATGCCATCAAGATCAGCATTCAAATAAGCAACTTCGGCAGCAGCAACATAAAGATTCAGGGTCAATTCATACTGACTCTGCCAGCAGTTGGCTGTCAACAAAGCGATGCCCGTTTGTAAATAGATATTTGCCGCAGTATAAGCAGTAGAACTTCTGGCTTTACGTCCGGCTTCTAAGTTGAGTTTGGCTAACACTTCTCGTTCGCTTAATTCATTAATTAACTCACTTCCTAAATTTAAATGCCCCACAATATCAAACAGTTTTTCCTCTCTTTTTATCTCCGAAAAATTTTGTTTTAGTAACTGTCCCATTTTTAGATGAGTGGCTTGTTTTTCCTTGTTAGGAATCAATGAATAAGCCGCTTGTTGAACCCGATCATGCAGGAATTTATAAATTGGGTTAGTAACAAATTGAGTAGGGGATTCAACGTCTGTTTGAATTAACTTATAGCCTTCTGTAATCTGTAAAATGAGTCCTTCTTGCAACGCTTTCCACAATGCTGATGCCGTTTGTTCTGATAATTTTTCGCTGACTACTACCAACGTCTCTAAATCAAACTGCGCGCCAATGCAAGCCGCCAGTTTGAGGGCATCCTGAGTTTGGGCAGGCAACTTCTGCAATTGCGCGGCCATAAACTCCTCCACATCCGAGGCGTGGCCAAGTCTAGCTTGAGCCAGATCGCACTGCCAATGCTGTACATTCCTGTCAAAAATAATTTGACCATCTTCATGCAACGCCTTGAGGAATTGAGTCGAGAAAAAAGGATTACCTTTGGTTTTTTGATAAACTAACTCAGCCAAAGGTTGAGCCAAGGATAAATTACAAATCAGTGTATCTGCTACCAACTGATTCATATCTGCTAAACTCAACGGTTGCAGATTAATAGTATTGACCACTATCCCAGACTTAATAATCTCCTCGATTGTCAATATAAAGGGATGAGTAGGGGACACTTCATTATCCCTATAAGCGCCCAATACTAACAGATGCCCCATATCTTCCATCAATAGTTGTAATAACTTCAGGGATGCCGAATCTGCCCACTGCAAATCATCTAAAAATATTACTAAGGGATGTTCGGCAGTGGTAAATACTTGCACGAATTTCTGCATCAGCAGATTGAAGCGATTCTGTGCCGCAGTTCCCAAAAGTTCTAATGCGGGAGGTTGAGCGCCAATGATGCGTTCTAATTCAGGAATTACCTCAATTAGCACTTGCCCACTCTCGCCCACTGCTGTCAGAATTTTGGTTTTCCATGTTTGTACCTGAGCGTCACTTTCAGATAATAATTGTCCCATCAATTCCCGAAATGCTTGCACAAATGCACTGAAAGGAATATTGCGCTGAAATTGGTCGTATTTGCCTTTAATAAAATAGCCTCTTTGTCTAGCAATGGGCTTATGGACTTCGTTTACTACTGCGGTTTTACCAATTCCAGATAAGCCAGCCACCAGCATCATTTCGGCGCTACCTGTACTAACTCGTTCAAAAGCTGATAATAGATTGGAAACTTCAGTCTCTCTACCGTAGAGTTTTTCGGGAATCAGAAAACGCTCTGTAATATCCCGCGTTCCCAAGGTAAAGTTCTCAATATTACCCGTTTGTAATTGAACTAGACATCTCTCTAAATCATGCTTTAGCCCTAATGCTGTTTGATAACGGTTTTCTGCATTCTTCGCCATCAGTTTACTGACAATTTGAGACACAATCAGAGGAATTTTTGGCTCGATTTCGTGCAGGGGAACTGGCTGTCTAGCTATGTGGCAGTGAACCAGTTCTAAAGCATCTTCTGTCTCGAAAGGTAGTTTTCCTGTCAGCAATTCGTAGAAGGTGACACCTAGGGAGTAATAGTCTGTACGGTAATCCAAACTTCGATTCATTCGCCCAGTTTGTTCCGGCGATATATAGGCAAGAGTACCTTCCAAGATATTAGGGTTCTTCAAGATTGTATTTTCCCGCATCAGTTGCGTTGAAATGCCAAAGTCAATAATTTTTAATTGCTTGGTAGTTGGATTCAATATAATATTAGAGGGGTTTATATCTTTATGAATAATATTGACGGCGTGAATTTGACCTAACGTTTCGGTAGTAGCTATAGCAATAAGCAAAAACTCTTTTAGACTGAACAAGCGCTGCTGCATCAAAAATTTTAGTGATTCGGAGCCAAAGTCTTCTAAAGAAATTACGAGGGTGTTTTCATGTTTATGCAAATCGTAGACTTTAGCCACCCCAGGTAGGTTTAAAGATTTAGTGATGTTATATTCAGTGCGATAGCGCGCTAGTTCTTGGGGAGTAGGATAGTTTTCTTTAAGAATTTTGAGAATGACGGGCTGATTATCTGACTCTCTCCGCGCTCGATATACTAAAGAGTTGGCACTTTCATAAATTTGCTCTTGAACCGAAAATCCACCAATGTTTAACATAAAAAAATTTTGGCGTTGCTGATTTACCGTATGAAAGACTAAATATGCTTCATCATAGAAACCAGTATGTACCAAGCTATGGCATCCCGTCACGCTTTTCTATCGGTATTTTTGGTGTTATTTTTTATACCTTGATTAAACAATGCCGCAATGTCTTCGTAGCTGACTTTTGAGAAATCAATTTCCGCTCCCCTAAAATATTTCCTAGAGCTTCCAACGGGCATGATAATAAAGGCGGCCAGTTCTAAACCCACAGTTCGTGCAAAGATTCGCTTGCATTGCCGCATTCCTTGGCCAAAGTAACTTCACCGGCCCCATAACACCTCCCGCGCTGGCAGATTCATCTGCCCCTCCGCAGAAACTCGCTCTGTTGCTTTCAGCAGCACCTCCAGAGAAGTTGACCCTGACATCCACTGGTGCCGGTGCATCCAAATGGATTTTTTATTGGCTCGTGAGTTGTTGATTACGACCGAAGCGTAAACTATCGGGTTTCGCCATGCTGCCAATAGTTGGATGTCCATATCGCGCTATGTGGCCGGTGGGGGATCGCATTTTATTCGTCATCGGGCGATTAGGCCGATGTATTGTATTGGCCATTTTCCCCTTAAGTCTGCTATTAAATGCCAGTCTTAGCACATCTAAGAGAGGCTTGTGGTAGCCCACACTTGTGCCAAATAGACATCTCCGAAATAGTATAATTTTCTGATATAAAGAATATAAGAACAGCTATTGACAACAAAATTATGACTTCTATACTAGAGCATATAAACAAAAATCCTCAAGAAACACAACGATTAATTGGTGTGGGGTATCCA
>DATNQN010000016.1 GCA_036703985.1 Leptolyngbyaceae cyanobacterium | reverse complement strand
TTATTAATTCAAAATTACAATCAGTGGGGGCTTGAACCCACCACTGATTGAAAACCGCCAAATGTTTAATTTTGGCGGGAGCCTGTACTCTGAATTGTTTAATTCAAAATTAATCTTCTTTTGAATTTTGAATTTTGAATTCAAAAAATGGTCAACCACTATTTAATAATGGCTGAATAATGGTTGCGATTTTCAACGATCGCAACTCTTTTTTTATTGACTTATATAGGTTTATCAGCGGGTAATTGAAGTAATACGATCCGAACAAAGTATGAGTTACTCTATCTTTGGTACAGTTACGATCTTCGTTCTACAAATAAACTCATACTTATGGCAGTTGCTAGAATTTAAAAGATATTTTCCCCGATCGAGATTATCTTATTCGTGTCTTTGCGATCGTAAATTTCACTCTTTATATGGAATTTATTGTTACATAGATTACCTCTTTTGAATGAAGGAAGTAGCTTTGGCATTTTCTACAGTTAAATAAGCAAATTACAAATAGAGTTAACTAAGCGAACCCATGAATAATCAAACAGAAAAGGAAATAAAACAACCTGTAAGTGTAGATTGGCATTCCAAAGAGGAACCAACTGTTAAAGAAAGAAATTTAACTGCCAATCCGGGGGATAGAATCTCCGACGAACCTCAAAGCATTGAGGAAAAAGCTAAACAGGTGGCTGTAGATGTACCTGATATCACTGGAGATCAAATTACAGTTCCTACCTACTTTATTGTGGAAGATGAAGACGGCGAACAAAAAGCGCTTCATCACGTAAAAGATGCAGAGGAAATTTCTGATGTGATTCGACAAGCTAGAGTTGACGAAAACGGTAATCGTACTTGGTGGTAATTAACCATAAAAAGAAACCCGGTTTCTTGAAGAAACCGGGTTTCTTTTTTTTACCAATATTAACCTTCAACTAATTGCCAAAAACGATCGTCTTCTGCAATTGCATCAAAATCCCGATCGTTCTTTGCATCTATCCGATATCTGGGATTAAGCGCGATCGCTTGTTTGAGATTTTCTACGGCTGACTTCGCTTTCTCTTGCAAAGCATAGCAGACAGCTTTGTTATAAAAAGCACTCGCGTACTTAGGTTGAATCTGCAAAGCGCGATTGAAACTTTCCATCGCTTCCGGATCTCGTTCTAATTTCACCAGCATTTCCCCTCGGTAGTTCCATGCTTTGTGAGATTCGGCGTTTAACTCAAGCGCTTTATCGAAAGACGCGATCGCATCTTCGTAGCGTTCCAAAACTCCCAAAGCCAAACCGCGATTTAACCATGCTACATCATCATCGGGCTTAACTTTCACCGCTTGTTCAAAAGACTCAAACGCTTCTTCATGACGTTGCAGAGTTCCTAGCGCCACCCCGCGATTTACCCAAGCTTCCTGATACTCTGGATTAACTGCAATTGCTTTATCGAAAGATGCGATCGCATCTTCATACTGTTTCAATCGTCCCAAAGTCATTCCCCGTTGCACCCAAGCTTTATAATCATCAGGTTGCAATTCCACCGCTTTAGCAAAAGATGCGATCGCACCCTCATATTGGTTTAATTCTTTCATCGCAATGCCGCGATGATACCAAATATTTGGATCGCTTGATTTATTTTCTAAAGCTTTATCAAAAGAAGCAACCGACTCCCCATATTTTTGCAATTCCCATAACGCCATCCCGTGTTTATAACAAACATCCGCATCACTTGGCTTAACTTCTAAAGCCAATTCGTACTTAGCCAGCGCTTGCGAATACAACCCTTGGGAGTACAAATCATCCCCTTGTTTAACATAATCATCAACTGACAAAAACAACTCAGGATGATTAGAGGCGAGGCGTTCCATTTGTTCGCTCAAACCTTGCATTTTCGTCGCTACTTCCGGAATGACGGCTTCTGCGATCGAGATTCCCGAAACATCAGCTAATTGTTTGAGAATTTCACTCTTTTGATGTTGAGCATCAGAGACAATTTCCCCAAAACGAGTAGCATAAGTATTTTCCAAACTTTCCAGATTTCTTTGCGTCGAATCCTTTTGATGTTGCAGTTCAGTTTGTAATTGAGATAACTGACTCCTAATCTCGCTTTCCAGATTTTCCAAATTCTGGATCATCTGTTGTTTTCGTCCTTGAATTTCACCTTGGAATTGATATAATTGAGAAGCTACTTGGTTGGCGATTTTTTCCAAGTTCTGTACCGTTTGTTCTCGTTTGGCTTGAATTGTCGATCGCGAATCGCCTACTTGACTGGTAAACTCGTTTTCCAAACTCTTCAACTTTTGCAACACCTGTTCCATTTCCCTTTCAATTTGTCCTTGCACTTGGGAAATTTGAGTTGCCTTCTCGCTGCGTAACCGTTCGATATTCGCCACCGCAATATCCTGCACCTGTTGCAGAGTTATAGTTGCGTTTTCTTTCATCTTTTCCAATTGCGGTGAGAATTCCAATTCTAATTTTTTCAAATTAGCCAGAATCGCATCCCGTTGTTTTTGAGCATCGGAATGAAAACCAGACAACTGATAAGCAAATTCCGATTGCGTCTTTTGCAAACCCCCTTGCACTGCCTGCTTTTGACTTTGCAGATCCGACTCGATTTTAGACAAACGCGGGACAAACTCAGAACTCAACTTCTCTAGATTTTGCAATAATAAATCTCGCTGCTTCTGCACGCTTGTCAGCAATTCCGATAACCGATTAGCAAACTCTGCTTCCGACTTTTCAAAACTTTGCAATAAAGCCTGTTTCTTGGTTTGCACGTCCGACTGAATAGCCGACATTTCCGGCGCAAACTGGGCACTTAACTTTTCTATATTAGCTAAGATTAAACCTTTCTGCCTTTCCGCATCTCCATGTAGTTCGGAAAGCCGAGAAGTAAAATCAGTTTCCAACCTTTCCAGCGCTTGTTTAGCTTGGGCGATTTGCCCATTTAATTCTGTTAAAGCTCTTTGCTTAGACTCAGACAACTCGATTAACTTCTGAGCAATATCCTCTTGATTTGAACCGAGTTCCTGTTGAAAAAGTTTCGCTCTTTGATTTAAACTTTCCCCCATTTCCGAAGCAGAACGAAGCAAATTCTGCACTTCCTGATTAGCCGTTCCGATCCGATTTTCTAACTCTTTTAATTCATTTAAGTGATTTTTCACAACTTCCGTTACTTCCTGCAACACCGCACGTCGCAAAAAGTACAAAGCCGCAATTCCCGCCCCCACCATTAACGCCAAAGCAGCCAGTAAAATATTAGACAGCGTAGCCGTGCGGGTAAAAGCGCGATTCGCCTCAGCTTGCAACCTCTCCAACTCTTGGCGATTCGCAACTTCCCCCGCCGTCTGTGCAATAACAGGTATACTAGGTTGACCAATGGCAAGACCGACGGACAGCAGTAAACTGGAAAATATAGCCCTACCTTGATGACTACTGACGCGGTGACGCGGTGACGCGATGACGCGGGGATATTTTTTTGATAACCAATTAGACGGACGTAATATCACAGCTAAAGCTTGAGAATCCTTGCGTTGCATCACCACTGTTCATCTCCACGACTAATATCGGGCTGCTGATGACCATTTTTGATTTCGGTTAACAGCTACTAACAATTTTAGATTTGAGATGTGGGATTTTAGTTCAATTCAAAATTGAAAATCAAAAATCGATCGACTTTCGTAGGGAAAAGGATCGAGGATGAAGTCTGAAGGATACGGGATACAAAAGAGTGTAAATTGTCACCTATACCCCAAATATCCGATAGTATCGATAACTTGCGTAAAATCCGCGTGAGATAGATGGGTCAGTCAACCCAACCTACAAAAACTTCCATTTTATGCAAATCCCGAGTAGTATTGGGATTAAAGTCTTTACTACAAACGCACATTATATGACTGGCTGAAACTTACCATGCTTAAAAAAATTGAGTCAAAACTCAGAATCAAAAATAAAATAATTTATTCTGACTCCTGAATCCTGACTCCTGAATTCTGAATTCTTTTTACCTACCTATGCCGAATAAAGTCGTAAACGCCAGTGTATTGAGCGCCGGGATGATTCCAAGAGTAATCGTACTCCATGCCCTGCTCTACTAATTGACGGAAAGCTTTAGGATTTTTATACCATAGATCGATCGCGCGATCGATCGCCGATTCGATCGCCTGATAATCAGTTTGGTAAAAAACATAGCCATTCCGTTCTTCCTGCGGTTTATTTTGGTCGTAATCTCGGTCAAAAACCGTATTCACCAAACCACCAACACCCCGCACAATTGGCACCGTGCCATATTTCAACCCAATCATCTGAGTTAAACCACAAGGTTCGTAATTACTGGGAACGACAATCATATCTGCCCCAGCATAAATTAAGTGCGATAACTCCTCATTAAAACCGAGTTCTATGTGAGCATCAGGATTATCATTTAGGTAATCCTTCTCATGGCGGAACCAACTATTAAGACCCGGTTCAGTTGCCGAACCTAAAAGAACAAATTGCGCTCCTTTATGCAAAGCATAATATATAGCGTGATGAACTAAATGAACGCCCTTTTGTTCATCCAACCGACCGATATAGCAAATAATTGGTTTATTAATGTGCCTTAGCCAGAGACGCTCTCTAAGAGCTTTTTTGTTGACAGCTTTTCCTTTCAAATCGTCTTTGCTGTATTGAGCGGGAATATAGTTATCAACCACTGGATTCCACACATTATAATCAATGCCGTTTAAAATCCCACCAAACTTATAATGATGAGTATCCAAAGTGGGATTTAACGCACAACCAACTTCTGTAAAACGCGCTTCCCAAGCGTGATGGGGCGAAACCGTATTGACAAAATTAGAATAGACAATACCCCCTTTCATATAGTTAATTGCTGTTGGGTGAGTATTATCTAACAAGCGACTGGGATCGTAATAATATTCCTCGCGAAATAAACCAGTAGCCGA
Source organism: Leptolyngbyaceae cyanobacterium (assembly GCA_036703985.1). Classification (GTDB taxonomy): domain Bacteria; phylum Cyanobacteriota; class Cyanobacteriia; order Cyanobacteriales; family Aerosakkonemataceae; genus DATNQN01. The sequence continues at coordinate 12,901 of DATNQN010000016.1, read as the reverse complement.
CAGCACGTTAGCACCAGCAACCCCTTGATGTTTGAAATTGTGGATGGTGTAGCATACCCGTTGGGTATCCATCCCGTGATATTTGTAAATCTCATATAGCATGACTGGTAATAAGCCAGTTTGCCAGTCATGACAATGGATAATATCGGGGTGCTTGTTGGTTTTCAGGAGGAACTCCAACGCTGCTTTGCTGAAAAAGGCAAAGCGCATATGATCGTCTAAACAGCCGTAATAACAGCCCCGATTGAAAAAGTTATCGGCAGAAAGGGGTTCGATAAAGAAACACTGCTGTCCGTGTACCCAACCGCAATAGACATCGCAAGTAATTCCACCGTTATTCCAAGGTACGAACAAGTCACGATAGGCTTCGTGCAGTCCCCAGATATGGTCATACCGCATACAGTCATACTTGGGTAGGATAATCTCTACCTGATGACCGCGAATTCCTAACTCTCTGCTGAGTCCATACACCACATCGCCCAAGCCTCCGGCTTTGATGACTGGAGCGCATTCAGAGGCAATTTGTACGATGTACATCCTTTTCCTCACCCATAAGAATCTCGTCTTTACAGAAGATAATACCTTCTGGCAATTTCGTGAAACAGTACAGCGTTTCCACGTCTTAAAAATCATTTTCCCTCTTTCTGCCAGCTTACTCTTCTGCTAGCGGTAAGATAATTCCCGTTAGTTCACCGGGAAACGGAATGAGCTACTTTGGCGATCGCGTTTAAAGGGCCAAATTCTTGCAGCATCTTCATCTGCTCGTCGTTGCGAACTAACATCGCTCCTGCAAATCCCAAAGAATTGACGGGTATGGACTGAAAACTCTCTTCTTTGCGGGGTACGACTAGCATCCATTCTGGAGTGGCGACCAAATTGTAAGCACCTTTGGGCCGATCGCTATTTTCGTCTAATAAATCAACTGCTTTTAGTAAGCTGCGATAGGATGCCAGGGTAACTCCGGCGGCAGTTTGGGGAGATGGAGTTTTTGGAAAGTCGAATTTAACTAAGGCGTGAAGGAATGGCAAACTGGGGACTTTGCCAACTATTCCTTCAAATTCGGCTGTGGCTAGTTTGGTTTCGATCGGTATTTTTTCCCCTGTGGGAGATAATGGCAGGGGAACCCATTGCAAGTGTTTGTGGGGCTGACTCGCTCCGGCTATCTTGCCAGAATTGTAAAAGGCTAAACCGTTTATTTCATTTAAAACTAACCACATGGCCTCAAAATCTTGAAATTTGAGTAAAGTTTCTTGTTCTTCAAAAGCGCGGGTAACAATTAGTAAGTGATGGTCAACCACGTTAAATTTGTTGAGCAAACAAACGTGAGTATCACTAATATTTGCAACAAAAAGATTTTCATCATAGGGAAGAAAGGGATTGAAATCTTTTGGTTTTTTATTGTCTTTGGTATGTTCTTTTCTAGCAGCATCTTTACGAACTAGATTGGAAATTACTCGTACTAAAAAATTAATGCCGTTGTCTTCTACGATTTGGTATTCGGTAGGGATAGTTTCCAGTGCGCCGCAGTTGAGAGCAAATTCGGTTTGCTGGATCACTCGCTGCCATAAGAGATCGGGCTTTTGGTGAAGTGTCTGTGTGTTATTTGGGGTTGATTCAGACATTTAAATCAGTTATCAGTAAACAGCGATCAGTATATCAAGGTATTAAACATTTATGCTCAATTTAATAACTAATCTCATGTCCGTTGTTTGTATAACAATAGTTTGATTATATCCAACTACACGAAAAGGGAACCACTAAATATTTGATGTAGTTAAATTTTTCTATTCACTAGCCACGCTTACTCTTGTATTACCTCAAATAAATCTTCAATTAATACATCAAATGTGCGAGCTAATTTAATTAAAGAAGTGACATCAACTGTTGCTAATCCAGGGGATTTTGCATAATTTTTCAGGGTAGTGTAAGCAATTCCCGTGCGTTCTGACACTTCTTTAAGCGTCCAGCCTTTTTCATCGGCAAACTCTCGAACTCGCAATCTAACTAATCCCATAATTGACAAAAGCCCAGTTTTTGTCTTATAATTTCAATTATATAGCTAAAAGCAATCGCCCTCCGACGTAGCAATTGGCAGGGCGATCGCAAATCAATCAATTCCCATAAAAATGGGAAGCATCTACTGTTTATGGTAGCAGCAATTAAGCAAGAATCAATAGTTCCCCATTTACAATTTCGCTTTGTTACCTTAGAAGCGATCGCGCGACTGCTCAACATACATCCCCAACACCTTAAAGAGATTCGCTGCTGGGCAAATGTCATTCTCGTTGTAGGCGAAGGCATCAGTAAATTTGTCAGCTATGCAGATTTACCACCGATTTTAGGAGTTGAGCCACCCGCCACCAAAGATCTTCTCCGTTGGCGTCAGCGTTGGCGCAAAAACAAGACCCACAAAGCACCAGAATTTTGGGTACAATTTTATACCCAAAAACTTCAAAAAGCTAATTCTTTAGCAGAATTGCATAATTGGGAAGCATTGGTTAATCGAATTAAATTCGGGTTAAATTTAGCATCAGTGCATTGCCTACAAAATCTTTATCAGCAACTCGTGCAACAATACTGCTGGCAACCATCTTAAATCAGTGATCAGTCAACAGTTATCAAGGTAGATATTTGAGAATTTTCGATCCGTTATCAACCATATTCGTTTTTATTTTTTAGATCTCACTACCCTAAAAATTAGGTACTAATAATTGTGATGTACTCTATTTACTTGCCATCTGCTGCTGTAAGAGTAAGCCATTTCATTTGCCTTCCTAATTATTTGCTTTCATAGAATGTAGAGACGTTGTATACAACGTCTCTACTACAGTGATGAAAATAGCCGCTCGATTAAATTTAGTTCGAGCGAATTACCCGTTCTTCTTGAATCACCCGATTCCCCCTAGAAATGCTAAGAAAAGCACCGTTAACAACGTACTCATATTGTCCGTTCTTTGCTACATATCCCGTTCCTTCTTCAGTGATAGCGGGGAGAGTAATTGCATTGCCATTGCGCTTGCTGACGCCATTGTAAAAGTATTTACCCCGACGATTTGCACAGATATAAACTCGAAAACTAGCTGTTTCAAAATAATTAGCGCTTCTCAAACCTCGGCGACTGCAAAAATTGTGAACGGATGACCGAGAATTTGAGGATTGTTTGAGCGCATTGGTGCTAGAATTAGCATTACTAGCATTGGAAACACCTACTGATGTAGCAAGTAATAAACAAGTACCTAACAAAGCATAACGGAAAGATTTAAAGTTAAACATGGTTGAATGGTTGGTTGTTGTTGTTCTAAAGTATTCTTCCTGCTCAACCACGACGATTCCTAATTATCTGACTACACAAACGGGTGATTTTAATTGTTCAAAAACCGGATAAATAAATATGAAGAGAAACTAGAAGCCCGCCAAATTGATTTTCATTGGTTGTCAGAGAGCCAGAAACCCGGTTTTTCTAAAAAACCGGGTTTCTTTACCCCCTCAAAAATACTGTGGCAGACTACTAGATTGGCAATTTCAATCAAAATTAACTTAACCATTAAGCCTCGATCGCCGATCCTTCATCCTTTACACTTCAGATTTCTTAGGTGAAAGATCTACCTAGAGGAATTTGACGGTAAGTACATTTTCTCAAGTGCAGTCAAAGAACCGATCGCGATCGTAAATAAGCTAAGATTGTTAAAGATTTATTACTGTTTACTTTAAGTACCCGTTCCCAAACGCTCTATGACGCTCCCCATCCGCAACGTGGCCATCATTGCCCACGTAGACCACGGCAAAACCACTCTTGTTGACGCTCTGCTAAAACAATCCGGCATCTTCCGCGAAGGGGAAGAAGTACCTGATTGCGTCATGGACTCCAACGCGATCGAGCGGGAGCGGGGCATTACGATTTTGTCGAAAAACACGGCTGTCAAATACAAAGACACCCTGATCAATATAGTTGATACTCCCGGTCACGCTGATTTCGGCGGTGAAGTCGAGCGGGTATTGGGTATGGTGGATGGTTGTCTGTTGATTGTAGACGCCAACGAAGGGCCAATGCCCCAAACCCGTTTCGTGCTGAAAAAAGCCCTGGAAAAAGGACTGCGCCCGATCGTAGTCGTAAATAAGATCGATCGGCCCCAAGCAGAACCTTACAAAGCTATAGATAAAGTATTAGATCTGTTCCTAGAATTAGGTGCAGATGATGACCAGTGCGACTTCCCGCATCTATTCGCTTCCGGTTTATCAGGCTTCGCCAAAAACACTTTGGAAGAAGAAACCACTGATATGCAGGCTTTGTTTGATGCAATTCTGCGTCACGTACCACCACCAGTCGGCGACCCCAAAAAACCGCTGCAATTGCAAGTTACCACCCTCGACTATTCCGATTACTTGGGTCGGATCGCGATCGGTCGCATTCATAACGGTACGATCAAAGCAGGTCAGCAAGCAGCTTTGGTGACGGAAACCGGCCAAATCGTGAAAGGCAAAATCACCAAACTGATGGGATTTGAAGGCTTGAAGCGAATTGAAATGACAGAAGCTTCCGCCGGAAACATCGTAGCAGTGTCAGGTTTTGCTGAAGCAAATATCGGGGAAACGATTACTTGCCCAGATGAACCGCAAGCGCTACCACTAATTAAAGTGGATGAGCCAACTTTACAGATGACCTTCTCCGTGAACGACTCGCCATTTTGCGGACAAGAAGGAACTTTCGTTACTTCTCGCCAATTGCGCGATCGCTTAATGCGAGAATTAGAAACTAACGTTGCCCTGCGCGTCGAAGAAACCGACTCTCCCGACAAATTCCTGGTTTCCGGTCGTGGCGAACTGCACCTGGGTATTTTAATCGAAACCATGCGCCGGGAAGGTTACGAATTCCAAGTATCTCAACCCCAAGTAATTTACCGCGAAGTCAACGGTCAACCCTGCGAACCTTTCGAGTATCTGGTGTTAGACGTACCAGAAGAAAGCGTTGGCGGTTGTATCGAACGCTTGGGTCAGCGCAAAGGCGAAATGCAAGATATGCAGATGGGTGGCAATAAACGCGCCCAACTAGAATTCGTGATTCCTGCCCGTGGTTTAATTGGTTTCCGAGGTGAAATCATGCGCCTGACTCGCGGCGAAGGCATCATGAATCACAGCTTCCTCGATTATCGTCCCCTCAGCGGCGATGTGGAATTGCGCCGCAACGGTGTGCTGATTTCCTTTGAAGAGGGCGTCGCTACTTACTACGCACTCCAAAATGCGGAAGACCGAGGCGTATTTTTTATTACTCCCGGTACGAAGGTTTACAAGGGGATGATCGTGGGAGAAAATAATCGCCCCCAAGACCTAGAACTTAATATTTGCAAGACAAAGCAGCTAACTAACCACCGCTCATCTGGTGGTGAAGAATTGGTGCAATTGCAAGCGCCAGTGGAAATGAGTTTGGAGCGTGCTTTGGAATACATCGGCCCCGATGAATTGGTGGAAGTTACACCCCAATCAATTCGTTTGCGGAAGTTGTCGAAGAAGTTAGTGAAACGCTAGTTTAAGAAGGCTGAAGGCTAAAGTATGAAGTAAAGAAAAAAAAGCCGATCGAAGAACTGGTTAATTATTTCTGCCAATTTACACTAAATAGTAGGGTGGGCAATGCCCACCTTATTTTTTTTGTGATTGCGATCGCTAAATATTAAGACTTACGCAAAGGCTCGATTTGTAGGGTGCGTTAGTGCTAACGTAACGCACCATTCCACTATATTTAACGTCAGTGCATAAGTCATAACTGACGGCTATCGAAAATAAACTCGATCGGCGTTTAGCATAAAAAGAAGATGGCAAAACTGAGTAAAGTTAAATATTATGCCAAGCAAAAAAATCGCGCAACTCAATCCAGAACAAGAAGCACTAATGCCAGTTTATTGGAAAAAGTGGAAAGATTTGGCAATTTGTACTGATGCGATCGATAAAGATAAAGCTGCCGAAGCAGTGAAAAATGTTTATCCTATCATTAATTTGAAACAGCCTGAAATTTTCTTTTTTGATAGTCCTTATGCAGCAATTCAGGAATTAATTCGCCTACTAGATTCCGCAAAACTATTAGGTAAAGGAATCAGCATGAAATTCCATAGGCAGCTATTTAGTCACATCTGTTCTGGTTTGGAAAACCAACTAGATAAAAAAATTTGGATTCGCCTTCACCATCAACCTTGTTTTCCTCTGGGAAATGTCCAAATTATATTAAGAGACGAACTTGAGGAATCGCTTACCGAAGAGCAGTTCAACGCTTTAAACTCTCACGTTAATAACTTGCAAATTCCTATGTTTTGGGCAGTCATGGGTTTTATAGCTGATTATTGCATTTCTGTTCTCAACTGCCATTGCGATCGCCAAAAATGGAAGGCTTTACAGTTACTAATCAAAGACTGCGGCTTATTTTTTCCGTATGAAAGTCTGTGTCTGATTTGCGATCGACCTCGCATCCTCTCTTTCGATGAACACAAACTCCCTCATGCAGAAGGCGGCTCACCTGCTATTCAATATCGCGTCGATCGCGCCTGATCAAGGGACTAAAAATGGCAATGGAACAATTAAAAGAAGCAGGCTGTGAAACTATCTACATTGATGGAAGTTTTATCACCAACAAGTTAAAGCCTGGTGACTTTGATGTTTGTTGGGATGCCAACGGGGTTGATATTAACTATTTACAATCTATTGCGCCAGTTTTGTATAACTCCCAGCGAACTGCCAATCAAAAAGCCAAGTACGGCGGTGAATTTTTTCGGTCTGATTTTCCGGCGAATATTGATGGCACAAGTTACTTTGATTTTTTTCAATTTGATACCCGAACTAATACGACTAAAGGACTTATCGCTATAGATTTAGTGAGGTGGAATGATGATTAGAGATGACCAACACTATCAAAACGTCCAATCATGGGTGCAGAAATTCGAGCAAGCTTTGGCACAGTTGGAGAAAAATGAAAACGAAAGGGTTAAAGACAATCCCCAACTGCGTGAAATTTATATAAATGAAGTTCAAAGAAAGCTTGACGACCTCAGAGAAGAAATCCGGGAATATGAAACGATCGCTAGCCACGATTCTCAAACTCCAATAGTGCTAGAGTTAGATGATATTAACAACCTACCGCAGCTTCTAATTAAAGCTCGTATGGCGGCTAAACTCAGCCAGAAAGAGCTTGCCGATTTAGCTGGGCTGACTGAAGAGGAAATTCAGAAATATGAAGATAAAGACTATGAAGATGCCAGTTTTCTTGATGTAATGGCAGTGGTTGATGCGCTGGATATTAAAGTAGTAAAAGGTGAGTTTTTGATTCCGTTGGATACTCTCCGAAGAACGCCAATTACTAAAGAGGAGTTACTTTCTAAATCCCGGCAGAAAGTAAGTTCTTAGTTTCTCCAATAATTAAAGGTGCGTTACCATTAAACCCTTGTATATCGTTTACATAAAAGATCTTTATTTACCAGACTTCTTGCAAAAGTGTCAAATCTTGTTTTTTTTACCGCAGATATCCACAGATAAACACAGATGTAGGCGATAGCCTTGCCGTAGGCTACACAGATGATATTATTGATGAGATATCGGCTTTTGCAAGAGGTCTACCCTTTACTCCTCAACTCAGACGTTGGCGAAGCCACAAAGCAAACAGAGGTAGAGCTAATCGGTAGCTTTGATCGGAGCCATAAATCAAGCCTTTATGCTGCAATCCGGCGATCGCACCTTGCAGAGAACCCCCTCTAGATAAGTAATGTTTGTGAATGTAATCGCGACTTTGGGGCTTGTCCGTAGGATCTAATGCTAGGGATTCTAACAAATGGGCTTGATTAGCTGGCAACAACATCAGTAATGACTCGAACACCATTGATAAATCAGCTAACAGTGCTTGGATTGCTTGTTCGACGTGCCGATCGCAAATTAGCCCATCAGAAACTCGCACCGACTTGAGGCGTCTTACCAATGCCGAAGCATCCCCTAAGTGTCCCTGCACCGCATTCACAAACAGCGCCAGCGCTTGCGATCGCGGATCGAACCTCAACCCTTCCGTATGCAATACTTCCTGAGCCCAAGCAGCCACCACATCATCTGCTAAAGGAGCTATTTGCACGATTTCCAAATTATTACTCGGTTCGTCAGGAGTTATGCAGCTTTCTGCGATCGTTGCCACCAGTACGTAACTTACCTGCGTCTGACGCTCGATCTCTTCGCGCAAAAACTTTTCCCACACTCCATTGCGATCCCAAGAGCGGATATGGGGAAAACTGTCCAAAATCAGCACCGCTCGTTCGCCGCCAGATTCGGCTAAACTTTGCAGCAGGGGGAGTAATACCTCAAATGCTCTCCATTGTTGCTGTCGATCTTCTGTGCGAACGGGTTTCAGCCGCCCGGTGTCATTTCCTTCATTGCTCAGCACAAATAATTCCGATGCTTTGCGATCGATCCACTCTTCGATCGAAACTCGATCGCTTGCACTTTGAAAAGTCTGGTCTATGCTCTCGCACAGCAGCTGCAAAAAGCGCTGACCATCTGTAATCCTAATGCAGTCAACCTCCAGAATTTTCGCGCCAACTTCTTTTGCCGCCCGCCGCACCAAAGTCCGCCGTCCGCTTCCCGGCACTCCTGCAATGAGCAAGTCGCCATCACGGGCTAAAACTTGGGTAATTCGCTGAAATTGCGCTTGCCGACCAACTAATTCAAACGGTGCTGATATATTCAAAAGATTCACAACTTTAGCATCTCGATCTCAAGTATAAAAACCGTCCAGTAGCAAGTTGCCAACTAAATCGGTGGGCGAATCAAGGTCAAGGTTAACCATTGATTGACTAAAATCTATAGTTTACCTTAACACTTTTCAATAGTGATTTTATTATTTAGCACTATTAAAAAGTGTTATATATTTATTAGCACCATTTAATAAGTATTGCCGTGTTAGAAGCATTCGTATTTGCAACCATACTGTGCGGATTTTTCGGCATCATCTTTAAAAAAAATCTGCTGATGAAGATCGTCTCTATGGATGTGATGAGTACGGGGGTAATCGCCTATTACGTGCTGGTTGCATCGCGAGATGGCTTGTTCACGCCGATCGTTTCAGATGTCGCAAATGGCGCTTACGCCGATCCCGTTCCCCAGGCGGTGATATTAACGGGAATCGTGATTGGCTTTTCCATTCAGTGCTTAATGCTGGTCGGCGTCATGAAGTTGGCACGGGATAATCCGACCTTGGAAAGTAACGAGATCGAGAAAAGCAATACGCCATGAATACAATTACGATCGCGTGGATTGGGCTACCATTTCTGGTGGGTTTTAGCATTTATCTGCTCCCCAAACTCGATCGCTACCTCGCACTAGGCATGGCGATCGTGTCCACCGGATACGCACTTGGGCTATTTTTCACCCAGTCGTCCCTGACCCTAAAACTACTAGATAATTTCGGCGTTACCTTAGCAGTCGATCGGTTAAGCGGCTTCTTCATATTGACTAATGGCCTAGTCACAGCCGCAGTCATCCTCTACTGTTGGCACAGTGGTAAGACAGCATTTTTTTATGCACAAGCCATCATTTTGCATGGTAGTGTCAACGCTGCGTTCGTCTGTACTGACTTTATCAGTTTATACGTAGCCTTAGAAGTCAGCGGTATTGCCGCGTTCCTCTTGATTGCCTATCCCCGCAGCGATCGATCGATTTGGGTAGGCTTGCGCTATCTATTTATCAGCAACGTAGCCATGCTGTTTTATCTGGTGGGCGCAGTGCTAGCCTATCAGACCAATCATTCATTTAGTTTTGACAGTTTGCGCGGCTCTCCCCCAGAGGCACTTGCCCTGATCTTTCTAGGACTATTAGTAAAGGGAGGAATCTTCGTATCCGGATTGTGGCTACCGTTGACTCACTCCGAATCGGAGACACCAGTATCGGCGATGCTGTCAGGAGTGGTAGTTAAAGCAGGTGTCTATCCCTTAGCGCGTTTTGCCCTAACTTTGGCAGAAATCGACCCCATCATCAGAATCTTAGGAGTTGGGACAGCCCTGCTGGGAGTAGGCTATGCAGTCTTTGAAAAAGATAGCAAGCGGATGCTGGCGTTTCATACCGTTTCCCAGTTAGGCTTTATCCTCGCCGCACCGGAAGTCGGCGGCTTTTATGCCTTGACGCACGGACTAGTCAAATCTGCCCTTTTCCTGATCGCAGGTAACCTACCGAGCCGAAACCTCAAAGAACTGCAACATCAGCCAATTCATACCCCGATTTGGATTGCTTTGGTAATTGCTAGCTTCTCAATTTCGGGCTTTCCCCTGTTATCCGGCTTTGGGGCAAAGGTGTTGACTATGAAGAATTTGCTGCCCTGGCAAGTAATTGGCATGAATATTGCAGCTTTGGGGACGGCAATCTCCTTTGCCAAATTTATCTTCTTACCTTATGGAACAGACAAAGAACAGACTGTAAAACCCGGTTTTTGGCCAGCAGTTATCCTGCTAATTGGTGGGCTTTTTCTAGCGAATGTCGTTTATTACGAAGCCTACACCATTGGAAATATTGTAAAACCGCTAGCAACGATCGGCCTTGGCTGGTTAGCGTATCTCTTGATTTTTCGACGAGTCGCCATCAAACTACCCCGTGTATTCGAGGAATTCGAGCACCTGATCGGGGCGATGAGTCTGATGTTAATCCTGCTGTTCTGGATGGTATTGGCATGACTTGGTATCTCAATCTCATCTTGCGACTAGCCATCTGGTTTCTGCTTACCGCCGATATGAGCTTGGCTAATATCTTTATCGGACTAAACATTGTATTCCTGTTGCCCTACGGCTCCCGATCTCCAGGGGCACTCAAGGATTGGGTACGGGCGATCTGGGAAGTCCTGGTTGCGGTTCCGCAGGCATATATGGAAGCATTTGAAATGATCGTCCGTCCCCACAATTACGAAGATGTGACGATGGAACGAGTCAAGCCCGGACGGACACCCGGACTGATCTTCCTAGATATATTTTTGATTACTTTTACGCCCAAGACCATTGTCTTGAAGTACCACGAAAATGGCTGGTACGAAGTCCACTGGGTACGCAGGAAGAAAAAGATATGAACTTGAATTTGGTACTGATTGCAATGATTCTGGCTCTACTCATACCCATGTACGAGGCTTGGCAGGATGATGATATCTGGCAAAAAATGTTGGCATTTTCAAGTGCCGCTTCCAAGACATCAATCATGATTCTGGTTGTATCCGTCTTACGGGATGATTGGATGCTCGGTGTAACAGGGGTAATTATCCTGAGTGTGGGTAATGCCGGATTAATGTTGTTGGCACAAATCCTTAAACGAATGAACGAACTATGATCGACGTGCTTAGTTATACCTGCATAGGGATAGGAATCTTTTTCTGGTTTTGGGGAACCTTCCCCCTACTCGGCGATCGCTCGGTATTATTCAAACTACATACTCTTTCGGTGGCGGATACCCTTGGCTCGATGAGCATCATGGTGGGATTGCTGCTGAAGATCCCCAGCGAATGGCCATTGCTCGTACTCGGCATTATCACCTTAGCAATCTGGAATACAGTGCTGGGCTATGTGCTGGCATACTCCGCCAGCAGAGGAGAGACCCATGAATGATAGCTATCTCTACGCGATCGTCGCCCTGCTGCCGTTGTCTTCGTTGATGCTGCTACTTCAGACCAATCCATACCATGCTTTGGTAATCCAGGGCATAGCCGGAGCGATCGCGGCATTGGTATTTGCGGTTTTGGGGGCGGCAGATGTAGCTTTGACCCAAGCATTGATGGGTACTCTGCTGGCGACTACTCTTTATGCGATCGCAGTACGTTCATCTTTAGTTATGCGTCTTGGCGTACTCGAAGACGGTGCGATCGAAGCCGATCGAGACCCCCATTTTGCTCAACTAATCAATGACTTGCGAAAAATTTTTGGCAAACACTATATGCGTCTTGAGCTAGTCCCGTACACGAATCCCCAGGCTTTGCACCGGGCGTTGAGCGAAAAAGAAGTTCATGCCACTTGCGCCAGACTAGGACAACATAATCAAGACTACTCGCTTGATGAGGACGAACAGCAACCCTATCACACCAAAATTAGGGTTAGGCGCATCTATGACATTCTGCAAACCGAACTTTCGTCACCTGCAACCAGCCTGACATATATCAATGCGCCAGACTCAGGAGAGGAGAAGCATTAATGAAATGGGTCTATATTGTGGCAGGGATAGCGCTGTACGTCAAATTTCTAATCGTACCCAATCCGGTATCGGACTTATCAGAGTCGATCGTCGATGCAGTTGTCAAAGATAGTGGAATTCCCAATGCAGTTACGGCGATCATTCTCAGGAATCGGCTGTACGACACGATCTTTGAAGTGGTGGTTTTTACGATCGCGGTTATGGGTGCAAAGTTTTTACTAGCAAACGAAAGACCATCTTGCTCGATCTATCAGTTTACCGATCGACCATCCATCGTGATGGCGCGTCTGGGAGCAACTATTGCTACGTTGGTGGGTATCGAACTGGCGATTCGGGGACATCTGAGTCCTGGTGGTGGTTTTGCAGCTGGGGTAGCGGGGGGAACTGCGATCGGTCTTGTGGCAATTACCTCATCAACAGAGTGGATGCAGGATATCTACAAGCGCTGGAACGCCGCAGCCTGGGAAAAGGTTTCAGTTCTGATTTTTATTGTATTGTCGGTAATCACTCTGGCTGGTATTGAGTTGCCCCACGGAGAGATGGGCGCACTCTTCAGCGGCGGTGTTATCCCCATCCTCAACATTTTAGTCGCCATCAAAGTTGCCTTGGGGTCTTGGGCAGCTATTCTAGTGTTTATTCGTTATCGTGGACTGTTGTAGGGGGAAAGGATGAAGGATGAAGGATAAAAATTAACTCATTTTCTCCCCATCCCCCCATCCCCCCA
>DATNQN010000015.1 GCA_036703985.1 Leptolyngbyaceae cyanobacterium | reverse complement strand
TTATTAATTCAAAATTACAATCAGTGGGGGCTTGAACCCACCACTGATTGAAAACCGCCAAATGTTTAATTTTGGCGGGAGCCTGTACTCTGAATTGTTTAATTCAAAATTAATCTTCTTTTGAATTTTGAATTTTGAATTTTGAATTTTGAATTTTGAATTTTGAATTTTGAATTTTGAATTCAAAAAATGGTCAAGCACTTTTTCATGCAAGAACGGGGAAAGCAATTGTTGTAATGGATATAGAAGATATTTTTCAACTGGATAAACCTGCATCTTTAATTCAGATACTTATAAGAAAAATTAGAGATATAGAGCATCTTAGCGGACTTTCAATAGAGTCATGTGGTAATCCTATTGAGGTCGATTTACCCAAACATTTGCAATTCATATTTAGTGATTTAAAAAATTCTTAAAAAAATGCTTGTTGTCTACACTATGCGAGGTGATGTGATTCGACTGATTTCTGCCCGCAAAGCAACTCGCCGAGAGCAACAACAGTATGAGGAGGAATAGTTATGGAAGAAGAATACGATTTTAGTCAAGGTAAACGAGGAGCGATCGATCCCATTTCCTCTGGAAAAACTAAGATTACAATTCGGTTAGATGATGATGTATTAGCGTGGTTTCGCCACCAAGTTCATTTATCAGGTGGAGGAAACTATCAAACCTTGATTAATGAAGCGTTACGTCAATATATCCAGCATAGCCAAGAACCTTTAGAAGAAACTTTACGCAGAGTTATTCGAGAAGAACTCAAGCGAATTGAAAAGTGAGGTGTTTGCTTGAAGGCTAATACTTTACGGCAATGAAATAATTTTCGCACGTTCTGTTCGGCAGTCAAAAAAAGCATGATTTGAGTAAGGAAAAGGTCATTTCTCGTTACCAGATGGAACCTGGTAACGAGGTGATAGCTTAAGATTGAACTATTCGCTCTATTTGTGCTAATTGAGTGGTGGTTTCTTCGAGTTTGCGTTGTCGCATGAGTAGAAATAGAGGTAGCGCTAACGAAACACCAACTAATAAGTTACTGGCGATGTAAATCCACAAGTTTTGCATTTTTAACCGGGAACCTTCAATCCACACGAATATCCACAAAACTAAAGATGAAACAACCACATCCAGGCCAAAAAATCCAGATATTCGATTGATAAAAAGTTGTTCAAAAAAAAGTGGCAAATCGAGTCCGTTTTCTAGCAGAAACGGGATGAATTGGGAGTAGGGCAAAGCAATTCCTAGTATGCAAAGAATCAGATAGGTGCTTTGAAGCATGGCGCTAATCTCCTTTTTCGACTTAGGGCTTTACAGATGTTTTTTTAAGAGACATTTGTATCTGTTGAGCGAATCAAAACATCAGGATAGTATCCAGTTGGTTTAATACCGACGGGCTTACTACCATGAATCATTGCCTGATGTCCTGGAGTAAAGAAAGTGTAGGGAAATTGAGGTTCCAAATGGCCGATCGCGCTCAAGCGATCGCTCAATTCCTTCGGTAACTCAAAATCCAATGCTTTCAGATTATCTTCTAGTTGCGATAATTTAGTAGCTCCCACGATTACCGAACCGACACCCGGTTGATTAACAGTCCAATTAATCGCAACTTGCGCCATGCTACTGCCCAATTCTTTGGCAACTGCTTCCAATTCAGCGACGATTTTCCAGTTGCGATCGGTGAATTTTTGAAATGCCGCGTTTTGAGTATCTTTCATCGTATCCAATCTGCCCTCTGCATTCAACACGCCTTCACTGGGACGATATTTACCGCTCAATAAGCCGCTAGCCAGGGGACTCCACACCATAATTCCCATTCCCAGTTCTAGCCCCAAGGGAACGAATTCTCGCTCGATGTTGCGTTCCACCAGAGAATATTCTAGTTGCAACGTGCTGATGGGTTCGTAACCGCGCCATTCTGCCAAAGTTTGCGCCCGTGCTGCGTACCAAGCAGGGGTATCGCTCAATCCAATATGACGCACTTTACCCGATCGCACCAAATCATCAAGGGTTCGCATTACCTCTTCAACTGGCGTAATTCGATCCCAAGTGTGCAGGAAGTACAGATCGATATAATCGGTTCCCAGTCGCTTCAACGATCCTTCTACTGCCCGTAAAATATTTTTGCGTCCGTTTCCGCCTGCGTTTGGATTGCTGGGGTCTGCGTTGTAGGTGAATTTGGTAGCGATGACGATGCGATCGCGCAAATTTCGTTCGGCAATAAATTTGCCAGTCCAAATTTCGCTAGTCCCGTTGGTATACAAATCTGCCGTATCGACAAAATTGCCGCCCGCATCCACGTAGGTATTGAACAGTTGACGGGCGGCGTCTTCATCCGCACCCCAACCCCATTCCGTACCGAAGGTCATCGTACCGAGGGAAAGACGGCTGACTCGCAAACCAGTACGCCCTAGAGTGTAATAGCTATCAAAGGACATTACGTTATCTCCATTAATCGTTATTTATCAATTCACTTTAACAATGCGATCGCGGGTAAATTTCTCTCAAGGGCCCCCGATCAGTTTGTCTGATTCCCGTGCCAGCAATTGATTAGCGATCGAGCGATTACCTTGAGAAATTTCCAATCGGATCGTGTTGGGGTCTGAATATCGAAAAGTTACAATGTAGGTCAAATTTCGCTCTGGATCGGTAAATCTGTATTGCGGTCGGCTCTTCGTACCCGTAACCTTGAAACCTGTTAAGTTAATCGTACTACCATTTTGCTTGTTTTTAACGTAGAGGATGTAATAAGCAGGTTCCCATGCCCAAAAAGAAGCTTGCCAATTGGAGTTAGAAAAGGTTCCTCGAATTGAAAAATTACCTACGGTTATCGGACAGTTGTTTCGTTCATCATCAGTTCCATTGCTGGTATCTAAATAAGCTTGACACGCTTGGTCTGGTTGACCTGCACCTGCTGCCAATGATAAAGATAAAGAAAGCAAAATACCCACGGTTACCAAGGCCAGCGTTCTTTTTTTCATGAGATATTTTTCCCTCTTATTTATCATTTATTTCAACGATATTAACCGCCCGGAATTGAAAATGTCAGCTTTCCATTAAGTATTTACTTCAAAATATAGCGTCCTATTTAAATAATCAACCCCACCCTAGCCCTCCCCTTACCAAGGGGAGGGTTGGGAGGGGTTTAGTTGTTCGCAATTCATTTAGGATCGCTATACCTAATTAATTAGGCTAGAAAGTCAATCAAATGATTTTTTTCTTAACGATCGCTAAGCTACTTCGATTTAATTTTGATGTTTAGGCTGATGGGTATTTAGAAGGAATATAGATAGAAAACCGATTTTCTATGTACCACATTCACCTGGAAAGCGCTGTATCATTAATAAGTTAAGTTGAAACAATCACAAGCCGTGACACGAGGAAAAGGCAAACTTGTTGAACAAGCCGTCAAAAAGTTCATTGAGATGGTATTGTCGAGATTGGTAAATGCAGAACGCCTGCAAGTTTGCCTCGAAGCTAATCTCAAGGATTTGCTGGCTGGTAAACTAGATGCTCTCACTATTGAGATGTTTGGATTTCTGCTGCGACGCCATCTCCGAGTAGCTGAATTCCAATTTGATATCGGTACTTCGGCTGTTAACTTGGAAAGCGTGATGCGTCGTCAAATCCAATTATTACATCCTTCAGAAGGCTCAGTTCGGATGGTAATTACTCAGTCACAATTGACGGCTTTCCTCAATGCTGAGTTACCATCTTTATGCCAAATACAGCAGAGTGAATTTCTGCTGAAACAGATAAATTGCGAGTTACGAGAAGATGATGCGATCGCATTTCATTTTCACTGGACTATTGGGGAAGAAAATCACTCTGAAACATACATTACTATGCCCCAAATTGAGACAAATACTAATAAAGTTATGCTCGTTATCCGGGATATCGAAGAAAAAGAACTACCAAGTGAAATAGTTAACGCTACGTTGGCACGAGTAAATGAAATTTTCAACTTAACCGATATCGCCGATCGGGGTAGTACATTTCTCAATCAAAAAGTTAATATTGAAGCTGGTAAAATCACAGTGCAAGCCAATGCCTACATCGAACAATTACCTTCTAATTGAACGATGGGGGTAGCTTATGGAGTAAGCTTTTTAACAGCAGCAGCCGCTTCTTCTGGTTTACCTGAAGAGGGAAACACTAACACGCTCTTGATTTTAGGGTTATTAATCAGTTCTTTTAAACGAGATAACTGATTATCTGAAATTGCTACTCCTTCATATTTTTCGGCATAAGCTAGTTCTTGGTCAAAATTAGCGTCGTTATAAGTTTGGATAAAAACGCGATCGACATTCCAATTTTCCCAATCAGCCGCAAAATAACGTTTACCCCAATAAGGATTATGATGGCAAAGGTCGAAACTAACGGTTGGGTTAGCTTTCTTCATGTCATCTCTCATTTGCCGCACAAAATTAGTCAAATGAGTCGTGCGATCGACTTTGCCTGGTAAATCAGCATGATAACCTAAGTAATCATCCCATTGCACCGCATCAATTTTTGGATACTTTTTAACAAATTCGACTAATATCTTTTTGAAGAGATCGGCAACTTCGGGAACTTCAACATCTAGTACGTAGTGTTCGATACCTGGATATGTTTTATCGACTCCTGGCACGATCCATCGTTTAGCAATTGCTTCGTCAAAAATCGGGCTATTTTTATCAATTTTAATCCCTTTTTCAAAATAAGCGTGAACTTCCATTCCCTGCTTGTGCGCTTCATCAATCAACCAATCTAGCCATCGCTCTTTAAATTGGTTGGGACAACTTTTGTATCCAAATGTTTGCTGCATCACATCGCTGTTATACATCGTGCAACCATTCCCCCATACTCCATGAATAATAGTATTTATTCCTTGCGATCGATAATAACGAACTCGTTGGCGAATCGTTTTTTCGTCAGCATTATTCGTTACTTGATACCGACTTAAATATATTCCCCTAATTTTCTTTTTCTCCCAAAGAGTTGGCGGTGCTGGTGATTCCTTCGGGGTTACGGTTAATGGTGGAACTTGTGGAGTAGTTGTTGGTGTACTGTTCGGAATAGGTTGCTTCAAGGGAGGATTGGCAACAGGTATGTGCTGCGTCGGTACGACAGCCAAATTAGGAGCGGTTGACTCTTGATTGTTTTGTTGATTATTAGGTAAAAATTGGCTGATATCCAGACGGTCTAGATGCCTAAATCCCCAATAACCAACTGCTAACAAAACGATGATTAATGAAAATGGAACACTCGCGCATCCACATCCATTATTTTCTTTTTTAGATGCCATGACAACAAAGCGTGATTGACAGCGAAAGTAACTTTCCTTACTCGGTAAGGTTTGTTTATAATAACCGATCCAAGGAAGTGTACGAGGAATAGTTGAGAGCGAATGGTGCTACATCAAGGTACTTCACTTTGCGATCGCTCGATTCCGCTTTTTATCTTTCTCAACTATCTAATCGCCGGAAAACCTATACTCCGTAGGGAATGCTGTACGGCTAACTCTCAACAACAACGGTAATATCGTGCTAAAAGCTTCAGCATTGTGCATTTCTCTTAAGAAACACATCCTCAAAACCCTATGGTTGAGTAATTTCAGCTAATCTTGTTTTTTCGCTCCGTTGCGGATGCTTTGGTGTAGCCTGCCGCAGGCATTCGCGTCTGTTAGCTCAGGTCTTGCATTTTTTTTAACCAAAAATATAGGCTTTCAGGTAAGGACAATGGCACGAAACTAAGGTGATGACCCGGGTGCAAGTGAATTGGTATAACATCTATAACATTTTGTAGTATATAATAATTCAAAGATAAATTTAGTGCAAGAAGGCAGAAGAAAAAAAAGCTAGTACGATCGGCCTTTCCACCTTTTTCTACTGGTGAAATAACATGATAGTCCTCAATCAATCTCCGTCGGTACAGTCAGCATTTGCTCGACAAGTCAATCAAAAAATATCTACCTCACGCGCTTTTGCACGAAAATCTTTCGGTAAAGGCTTTGTTGGCAGTATTGCTAGTGGCTTTTTGTTTGATATCAATCAATTTTTCCGAAAGCTAGCAGGCAATTTAGGAGAAAATTCTGTTTCGATCGCGCTTTCGACATTGCCGGATAGTTGGGTGATGTTCAATAGCGCTGTCATTCCTGCTAAATCATCAAAAAATCTTACGGAAATCGACCATTTAATTATCGGTTTGGTAGGTATTTTTTTAGTTGAAGTGAAAACTTGGAAGGGTTCTTATCGCGTTGAACGAGACAAATGGAAACGGCGGGAGGGAGAGAATTGGATCGAGAATAACAGCAATCCCAGTTCCCAAAGTGCCTATCATCGCAAATCTTTTGTCAAATGGATTTCTTCGCAATTTCCTGATTTGTCAGACGATGCGATCTTTGCTCCGGTAGTGCTGACAATTGCCGAACGTGTAGAGATAAATGAATGTAAAATTCCCGTACTACTCGGTGCTAACGCTCTTTTAGAAATGTTGTTAAATTCACCGCCGCGATTAACGCCCGAACAAGTGCAGCAGGTTGCTAGATCGGTATCTCTGATGGCTGTTTGATTGAAATGGCAATAATTATAAACTGAGTTTTTGGGTTGTCGAGTAATTTTTCCGAAAATAGCTAGAAATGGCGATCGAGTACTAATTCGGCTTTGTTGCTGGCTTTGCGTAAGATTTTGCTAGATAATATATTTTTGGGATGGCTGCTACAAATTCACTTGCTTGGGTGGCGCTAATTTCTCCCCCTGCCCCTGTCAAAATAGTAGAATTGACAGAGTGTAAGCGATACTGGTGTGCGAGCCTTTTATCCCGATCGATATAAAACTATCAAAGGTTCGTGATGTCCGATCTCGGTTTTACTCACATTGCATTAACGGTCAGCGATATGGAGCGCAGCATTGATTTTTATGCTCGATACGCTCTTATGCAGGTAGTACATCGCCGGATCGATCGCGATATAAAAGTAGATGTAGCTTGGGTAAGCGATTTAACTCGTCCTTTCGTCATTGTCTTGATTCAAGTACCCCAGGTGAACAATACGCTCTTACCGATATCTCATCTTGGCGTGGCTTGTGAAAGTCGGGAAAAAGTCGATTTGCTTTGCCAACGAGCTAAGGCTGAAGGTATTTTAATTGAAGGGCCACATGATGCAGGCCCGCCAGTAGGTTATTGGGCTTTTTTAAGAGACCCGGATGGTCATACTTTAGAGATATCTTTCGGTCAGGAAATTAGTTTTACGATCGCGCAAGCTACTTAAATCGTGAAATTCCGTATATAGCTTAGATAACCAGCCAATTTCCCACCATTGAGTACTAAACAAGTGAAAAGCCCCTGGGCGTCTGTCCGTGTTTCGACTCCAGGGGCTTTTCACTTCACTCCTCACACTTCATATCTTCGTACTAATCCGATAGAGCGAGTATTCACCTTAGGACAGATTTTCAAGTGTACTATTGGCTAGTGACACCATAAATCACAGATTAAGTATCTTGAACTACTATCAAAAAAGTCCGAACGCCTTCCCCATCAATTATCTCAACGATTTGCGAGGAGAGATTTTCGCTTGTCCGTATTTTGCTACTAACAACCTCAACCGCGACTTTATCGGTACTAAAGGGTTTTCGGTGGTGTTTCAACGATCGCAAATTGAGGAAGTAGAACGGCGGTTTCCCTTCTTCAAACCTTATCTAGACAAGGCGTTATGGCCGAATTGCAATGCTTTTTACCTCAATCCCTTACAGTTACAAGAAGGTTCTCGCGTCGATCCTCATATCGATCGCTCTTTGCGATCGTACTCCAAAACGATCGAACCTCCCGTCGTAGTCAGCGTTTTGTACGTGCAAGTCCCCAACGACTTGGAAGGGGGAGAACTGGTGCTGCGCCGCCACAAACAGCAAGTCGGACAAATTAAGCCGGAAACGAACACGCTACTGTATTTTCAAGGAGATTTAACTCATTCAGTCAATGCCGTGCAAAGTCGCGGTACTCGGTTAAGTTTAGTTTGCGAACAATACAGCTTAAGCGAAGTCGAACTGCAAGATATTCCACCATTTACGATCGAGTCTAGAGCGATGAAGGTAAAACGGAAATAGCGATCGCTACATTGACGCTCAAGCCAAATGATTAGGAATAAAGTGCTAAAGAATCTTCTAACTGAACAAGTTCATACCCCGCATCAGCTGGGGATACGACGGAAATAAAGATTAATGGCTCATCGCCGTTATTAAGTACTCCATGCACGCATCCGGTATAAGCGACTACTACATCCCCAGCTGCGATCGGCTTTTTAGCGCCTGCTTTATCTAAATAATATTCCCCCTTTCCGCTCAAAATAGTCCAGGTATCTTGTCCGTTAGGATGAATGTGGGGAGCAATTTCCTGTCCCGGTTTGATGTACCACGCTACAACGACGGCATTCTCGGATTCCGTCACTACCGAACGAATAGGTTCACCGTCCGTCGGCTGCAAAAATTGAGAACTGTTGAATATTCTTGTTGTATTCATTTTTTTCTCGATCGCGATTGGAAATAGACTTGAGAAATAAAAACATTACTCCCTTTGGAACTTATGCAACAAGAGATTCTCTCATCGATCGCCAGTATCGTTCCGTATAGCTTGTTGCTTTTATTAAATAGACCTTTCCAAAAAAACATTGTAGAGACGTTCGATGAAACATCTCTACAAAAGCTCTAGGCGACGCACCTTTAATTCCTGGAGATGTCCAATGAATAAAGTACGGGATAGAAACCCGGTTTCTTCAAGAAACCGGGTTTCTATGTACCGCATTTACCTGGAAAGCTTGGTATATATCAATCTGTTAGAATCGATTCTTAACGTATTTTGTTAACTTTTGACTAGAAGAGCGGATTTCTAAAATATTAAAATATACGAAGTGCATCTGCCGACACAGCTTATCATTTTCGGGAAAATCATGTCACAAATTTTGGCAAATGGCAATACCGATCGATTGGATTGGCAGGACTTCTTCGATCGCGCGAAAGAGCTTTTTTGTATTCTTGACTACAATGGGTACTTTTTACAAATAAATTCTGCTTGGTCAAATCAACTAGGATGGGAAAAAGAAGAATTATTATGCGAAGCCACCGTTAAATTTATACATTCAGAAGATATAAATTCATTTTCTGCCATTTTTTCCGGACAAGAAGCTTGCTTTGAGACTCGTTACCTTCATAAAAACGGCAGTTACAAATGGTTATCTTGGCGGATATCCTCCCCTTCTCCTCAAGGACTTATTTATGCAGTTGCTACAGATATTACCGAATACAAACAAGAAATCGATGCGCTGAAAAGAGAACGAGAAAGCCTTTATGGTTTACTAGATCAATTGCCAGCATTTCTCTACATTCAGCCACAAGATTATGGAGTTGGTTTCTACAATCAGCGCTTTAAAGAAGTATTTGGCGAACCACAAGGTAGGCGTTGTTACGAAACAATTGCCGGACTAAAAGAACCTTGTCCGACTTGTCCGACTTTTCGGGTATTCAATACCGAAACACCTCAAATTTGGGAATGGATAGATAATCGCACTGGTAAAACTTACCAAATTTACGACTATCCATTTAAAGATATGAATGGGATGATGCACGTAGTGGAAATGGGACTCGATATTACCCCCGTAAAACAAGCAGAAGCAGAAGTGCGAAAAACTTCCGCTGAGTTAGCTAAACGCAACGCCCAATTGGAAAAATCAATTAGCGAACTTCAGCGAACGCAAGCCCAGTTAATCCAAACGGAGAAAATGTCTTCTTTAGGGCAATTGGTAGCTGGTGTTGCCCATGAAATTAATAATCCCGTTAGCTTTATTCATGGCAATTTAGTTCATGCTAACGAGTATATACAGGAACTAATTTCTCTGATCGATTTTTACCAAGTCAAGCTACCAGTAACCATTCCAGAAGTTCAGGAACGGTTGGAGAGGATTGACTTTGATTTTATTAAAATCGATTTGCCCAAGTTGCTTGCCTCGATGAGAGTAGGAACCGAACGCATTAAAGGAATCGTACAATCTTTACGAACTTTTTCGCGCTTGGATGAAGCAGAGATGAAAAATGTTGATATTCATGAAGGAATTGATAGTACTTTGATGATTTTGAGTAATCGCCTTAACTCGAATTCACTAGATCGACCTTCTATTCAAGTTATCAAAGCATATGGCAATTTGCCTTTAGTAGAGTGCTATCCCGGACAGTTAAATCAAGTATTCTTAAACATTATCACTAATGCTATTGATGCTTTAGATGACAGTATTAAGTATCAAAAAGAGCGGAAGCCCCTTTCATGGCAACCGCTCGTTACTATTCGCACTGAATTGAATGATGCAGGTTGGATTTCAGTGAAAATTAAAGATAATGGAACGGGCATGAGCGAGCAAATAAAACAGCAGTTGTTTAACCCATTTTTTACTACTAAACCTGTTGGAAAAGGTACTGGTTTGGGAATGTCAGTTAGCTATCAGATCGTGACTGAAAAACATCGAGGAAGATTAATTTGTAATTCTATTTTAGGAGAAGGCACTGAATTTATAGTGGAAATTCCTTCGCAAATCGGGATTTAGGAAGGATGAAGTCAGAATTTACAACAGATACCAGTTAAGTGAAGTACGGGATAGAAACCCGGTTTCTTGAAGAAACCGGGTTTCTGTTAGCAGTTACGTGTACCTCGTTTACTTGGAAAGCGCTGTAGGAGCCACAAAATTTTCTCTTTTACCTTTCCCTTTTCCCTTTCCCTTTCAGATTAAGACTCGCGTCCGGATGACCACATATCGCGCCATTTAACGGTTCCTTCGCTGGCGACGTACCAGCGACGGGGAACGAGATTTTCGCGTAAAGGTGAAGTACCTTCGCGTAAGATGGCGTATTTGTAAGTAATCAGGGTGCCGGCGCTTTCCTCGAAGGGGATTTCACCGAACCAGGTGCTGTTGTTGATGTATTCGAGGGGAAAAGCTTTGGCGATATCCCAGTTGCCGAGTTCGGGACAGTCGCCCATGATAACTACTCTTTCTCCTGGTTGGGTGTGAACGCCGTTGAGTTGCGCCCGGACGATGGTTTGTGCTTTGACTCGTTCGCCGACGTGACTGATGGCGATCGCATCTCGTTCTTCTAATTCCAAATTATGGATCTTTCCGTCCACTACTTCAAACTTGCGGCGAGTGATGGCGCAGGTATGTTCTCCATCGGGGAGACAAGTAGTTACTTCGGGAATAGTAGTTGCGCCGCCGCGATTGAGGGCGACAAAACAAACGGAACTGTTGTATTTGCGGGCATAGCAATAAACATCGGGTGTAATATATTGCTGCCACTGTCCGCCCATCGATAGGGCGGGATTCAAGCGACGAACTCCCGCTAGTAAACGAATCATGCGATAAATTTCGGATTCGGTATCCCAATTTACCATCATGGGTCGATTGTAGGGATCGTTACCGCCGTCTGTATCGTCGTGGAGGTATTGTTCGGTGCCGTAGTAAATGCAAGGTATGCCGCGACAGGTCATAATGAGAGCGATCGCCACTTTTAGCATTCCCGGATCGGGGTTTAAACTTTGGAACCGAGGCATATCGTGATTATCGATAAAGGTGATCAGTTCCGTAGCGCTTTTATATCGATAATCTAAATCGAATACTTTTTGAATTTCGTGAAAACCACCTTCTGCACCTTGCGCTAAAGCACCCCGAATCGCCACGCATAAACCAAAATCTAGCAAGGACATTCCCGATTCGTTGGCAAATTCGATCGAGCGATCGTTAAACGGACTACTATAAATCCATTCACCAAAAATAAACACATCCGGTCTGTGTTTGTACATATCGCCGGTGAATTCTTGCCAGAACCAAATCGGCATATGCTTGACGGTATCGACTCGCAAAGCATCTACACCGCGATCGAGCCATTGTTTAATCGCCGATTTAATATATTCGCGATATTCGTTATTATTTTCGTTAAAAGTCGCTAATCCTGCTAGTTCGCAGTTTTGCACTTGCCATTCGTCTTCCCAATTGGTAACTTCGCCGTAGTGGTGATACCAGTTATTTTTATCGTCGTTAAAATCGGCAATTTTTACGCCATCGTCGTACAATTCGCCTTTTTTACCGCTAAAGTCCGGGTTGCTGTGATTGCAGACAATATCGAGAATCAACTTCATTTTGCGTTTGTGCAGTTCTTCGATCAAGCGATCGAATGTCGTGTCACGAGTTTCTTGGGTTTTGTTCAAAGATGGTTCTTCATCTTTGCCGATAAAACGAGGATTAAGGCGCTTGAAATCTTTTATCCAATAACCGTGAATGGCAGCTTGTTCGATAAACAAAGCTTCTACTTGTTCAAATAAAGGAGTTAACCAAACGGCGGTTACTCCCATATTTTTTAGATAATCCAATTTTTCGATGATTCCCTGCAAGTCACCGCCCCAATATTTGCCCCAATCTTGTCCTTCAGGATCGTATAGTTCTGGATTTGGCCCAGCGCTGTTATCCGGATCGCCATCAAAAAAGCGATCGACCACAACAAAATAAATAGTTTCTTGTCTAAATTCGATATCCCGCGTGTAGAGAAAGTCTAAATCTATTTCCGTATCCTGTTTTGGTTCTGATACCAGAGATTCTATTTTCTCTTGGGCGTCCGTAACTTCGTATTGTTCTGGGGAACGTTGAGAAGGAGGAGTTTGCACCATAAAGTTTTCTCGACTTTTTTGTGATGAATAATTACTAAACTAAGCGGGTAGCCAGTACCGGGTAGTAGGAAAAGAGACCTCATTTCACTACCCATTACCAAAGCCAAAATATCCCTTAACGGAATAACTCGCGAGTTAGGTGGCTGTCATTTCTAGATATGAAAAAATTTAGCGGTCTGAGCATTACTTTGGCTATCCATCGCCAGACAGAAATAGGAGTTATCAGTTTGTAGTAAGGAATGCGAGTCCTTAGATGTAGGGCTTTAGTCCTCACTACAAACAGTAAGTATTTGTATATACTTCTAGGGCTATAGCGATCCTATTTAAGTAATCAACCCCACTCTAGCCCTCCCCTTGGTAAGGGGAGGGTTGGGAGGGGTTTAGTTGTTCGCAATTCATTTAGGATCGCTATAGTTGCTTATTGCTTCTCAATCAAATCTGCTAAACGAAGTTTAATTTTTGTATCGACTAATTGATTGCCGATTGGCACGCGATCGCCCGTAATCCAAACTTCCTTGGGTTGAAATTGATAAAATCTGCGGGGGGAGTCATCCAAGTAATCTCGTGCAGTTCTGTTCACTTGTTTACCAGTGCGACGAAAAACCATTTCGATCAGAGATTCTACTTGTTTGGGATCGGCTTCTGATGCCGTTCCTTCAAAAAATAACCCTTGCACTACTCCGACTTCTTTGCTGGTATTGAAAAGCGCGATCGCAACTCGTCCTCGATCGCGATCAATATTTTGTGAATGTCTGGCAGTGATGGCAGATGACCAATAAATATTCCACAATTCATCGTAAACAAAAAGCAGCGGAGATGCCCAAGGAAATCCATCTTTCGAGCAAGTAGCTACCGTACAGTAAACGGTATTTTTGATAATTTGACGGGCTTTTTCGATAATTTCTGGTTTTTTTGAATCGATGGTGTTTATCCAT
Source organism: Leptolyngbyaceae cyanobacterium (assembly GCA_036703985.1). Classification (GTDB taxonomy): domain Bacteria; phylum Cyanobacteriota; class Cyanobacteriia; order Cyanobacteriales; family Aerosakkonemataceae; genus DATNQN01. Next base: position 13,716 of record DATNQN010000015.1, on the reverse strand, counting down.
CCATTTTCAGCGTTAGCTAATTCCATGATGACTGATTTGTATTAAGTTTGATAGTTTAATCATAGAAGAGCATGACACTAGTAGATTTAAAATTGTTTTTTACCACAGATGTCCACAGATAAACACAGATGAACACAGATGTTTTTAAAGCCATTGCATCGGATTTAGTTGATAATATTGTTGCAGTTGGTGGTATAGTTTGGCATGATTTGTTAGTAATTGTTGTGGTTTTTCAAAGAAGGTTTCTGTGGCGACGGCAAAAAATTCGGCGGGATTGGTTGCGCCATAACTATCCATGACGGTTTTTGCACCTCGTTCTACGTCTTTGCAAAGTTGTTGATATTCTGCTGTCATTACTTTTGCCCAAATTTCATAATCGGAATTTTGTGTCAAAATCGGCACGCCTTGGACTTGACCGTCTTCTCGATCTAGTTGGTGGGCGAATTCATGGAGAATTACGTTATGTCCATCTTGCCAATTTTGAGTATCTTGTTTCACTTGTTCCCAGGATAAAACTAGTTGGTCTGTCCATGATTCGCCGAGTCTTGCGCTCCGCTTTTCTTCTACAATGTAATTACCTATGGAAGTTGTTTCATTAACAACATAAGCATTTGGGTAAACCAGGACCGATCGCAATTTAGCAAAATAATTTCCTTTTTCATTCAGCAACAGCAAACACGCAACAGCCGCGATCGTAATTTTGATTTCTTCCGTGATTTGCAATCCCCCACAACCAATAAATTGTTTTTCTACTAGGAACACTTGGATGTGTCCCTGAAGCCGTCGGCGTTCTGTGGGAGAAAGTCGATTGTAAATAGGCAGGTTGTTTTCGACGATCGCATTCCAAAGCGCAGGCAAGGGACGACTTTTTAAGCGATTTCGTCGCCCTTTGTTAAAAACTGGATATGCTAAAATCCCAGCGATCGTTAATCCAATAATCAAAAAAGCAATGATTGCTTTTTCCATAATTTATTGACTGGTTTTTCGTTGAATAACCGATGTGACGACCCCGATACCTAATGCTCCCAGTATGGCAAAACCTACGAGGAGTTGACTACTTTCAAATATGCCAGCCCCGGCTGCTACCCAAAGTGGTTTAGCGATCGATATGCTGATGATTAATGCAATTAAATAACTTTGCCAGCGAGTTCTGGTTAATCCTATAGCATAAGCAACGAAATCAAACAATCCGGTCATTAAAAAGCCTGCCATCAAGAAAAAGTTACGTTCTAAATGCTGTTGGGTAACGCGATCGACTTTTTCCATAAATTGTTCGCCGACAAACCTCTCCACTAAACCTCGCCCATAGCGACGGGCAATATAAAAGTTGAAGGTACAGGAAAATAAATCTGCCAGCGCAATTACCAGTAATCCTTGGGCGAAGCCAAATAGCGCTCCGGCTAAAATGGCGTAAGCGGTTCCCGGAAGCACTGGTACGATGATGCTGGTAAAGCGCAATCCAAATACGATCGCAGGTGCCCAAATGCCAAATCGATCGACTTGTTCTCGCACTTGCTGAATGCCAAGTTTGTTAACCAGCAAAATTGCTAGAGTAATCAGAACGGCAATTAAGACTAATCGGAGAATTTTCAGCCATTTGTATTTCATGTCGTGTCCGCTTGGATTGCGATCGTTTAGGTTGCAGAGAGTAGAAAAAACTCTATCTATTTTCTGCAAATTCAAGCATATAATAATTGCAAATACATTAGACCTCTCCCAAAAAAATGAATAGATCGACCATCCAACACTTCGATCCCGATCCTGAAAGGTTGGCAATCATTCGCGAGTGTATGGAAGATTATGGCGTAGCTGATTCTGATTCCGAGTGGACGAATAATATTTTCTCTAAAAAAGCGGTTGTTTACGGTAGCGGGGTAATTGCCAAAGAAGGGCAAATAGTTAGGCATAACGTTGCAGTTGATGAGTTAGCTTTATGTAAGCGCCTAGCAAAGGAGGTTTGCACTCTCATGCAAGGAGTTGATGTAGGTATGGGTTCGGAATCAAGCGATCCGTTTGGAGAATTTTTTATAGTTGCTAATATAGACGACCCCGTACCAGAAATAATTGATGAGGCGTTAATTAAATCAAAATTTAACGGAATTATTTTTCCGTCAGTCACTATGACGGTTGAACCTTTGGAAGAAAGCGGAAAATGGTGGTCGGAAGTGGAGGCAGATGGTAGCGGCGAAGAAGAGTACCTAAGTCGCTGGCGTGCGATGATTGCTTGGTTTCATGCTCAACCGGAGTTTATCGATCGCGCTTTTGTTCGGATTGGAGAATATGGAGCAATCAAGGAGTTAAACCAAGTAAGTGAATCGCTTTTCATGATAGAAACACCTGGTTGTGTTTTTCCCAGAATGGCGATTGGTTTAACTAAAAATGGTAGTTTGGTTGGAATTTTTGGGTTTAGCGTGCAAACTTAATTAAATCAGCGAACAGCAAATTGTTAATGGAAACTGTTAGCTGGATGGTCGCTCTGTAAAATGCCGTTGAGTGGAGTTCTTTGTTTGTGGCTCATATTAGCTCTACGAGTTAAACGAATTAATATCTAGTTCTAAAATAATGCGGAATAGCTTATTAACAAACACGATCTTAGTTCCGTTACCGAGACTCTATTAGTTGAAACTCATAAACTGCCTTACGAGCGGCAAGGTTGAAGAGCGACAGACTTACTTATCCCACATACTTTATAACTATAGCTGTCGTCCCGGCGGGTTGCAGTGCTTGGTTAGACGGATAAGTATGTTTTGTAGGTAAAAATCGGGATGGCAAAGTTTAGCAAGCATAACTTAGGTAATAATATTTTTATGATTTTTGTTCGGCTTTCCCATATTTATGGTGATAATTAAGCATTATTGGCATCCCAAATGCTTACGGCAGAATTTTTATCCCTACCCAGACAAAAAACAGAGTTTTACACCACAACTATGGAATAGCCTCTTATTCTAGGTAAAGGAGTAAACCCCTAGCTATGAGTACATTGCCATTTCATCTATCAATATGTGTTAATGACCTTGAGGAAAGTCGCCACTTTTATACGAAAATTATTGGCCTTGAAGAACGGCGTTTAAACAAGTCATCTGCTCATTTTAACTTCTATGGAACTCAACTTACTTGCCATCATTTCCCAGGCTACAACGCTAAAAACTTTCAAGTAGAAGTAGATGCTGAAGACGTACCAGTTCCACACTTTGGCGTGGCTTTAGACCTTGAAGAATTTCAAAAAGTTAAAGAACGGTTGATCGCCCACGGCATTAACTTCATCAAGACGCCACGTCTACGCTTCATCGATAAGGGTCACGAACAAAATGTAATGTTTATTGAAGATCCTTCTGGACACGGGATTGAAATCAAATCCTTTACTAAAGCTCCTGCAAACACTTGGGTTTAGCAATACAAGGTAAAAATTTGTTTGGTTCCTCATTCAGTAAAAAACTAAAAATTGACAATTGACTTATGGTTAGCATCCTGGTTTCACTACTTCTGATCGGTTTAGTTGCTGGCGTTGCTGGCGGGATGTTTGGCATTGGGGGTGGCGCGATTATCGTGCCAGCAATGGTACTAATAATGGGTTTAGAGCAGAAGTTGGCCACTGGTACGTCGATAGCGGCTCAGGTTTTGCCGATTGGAATTTTAGGAGCGATCTTTTACTATCGCAACGGCAGTTTGAATATCAAATATGCCTTGATAATTGCTATTGGATTGGTGATTGGCAACCTGTTCGGAGCGATGTTTGCGAACCAACCCTATATCACTAACGAGATGATGAAGAAACTCTATGGCGTCTTTTTGCTGGTGATTGCGTGTCAATATTTATTATCGGATTTCGATATTATTGGCAGCATTAAAGCTTTGCCGATGCTGATTTTCGGCATTTTCGAGCGCGTTTTCAAAACGCCTATCTGATTTGCTTTTAAGGATTTCTAAAGCGGACATTGCTTACCTTAATTGTTTACAAGTCTGCCCTCAGACAAGTTGAGAAAACAGTTTCCCCCAATCGATCGTACTTGGTCTAGTTCCTTGATTGACGATTTCAAAAGTTTTGTTTGTCGTTTCCGGATGAGATAAACATTCCGCACAAGCTGCTGCTACATCAATTCGGCTAGTTTGTCCCCCTAAAGTGTCTCCCGTACCGATGACAATGCCTTGTTTGCCATTGGTTTTTGCTTTTAGCAGGGTATTCAAATCGTAGGAAGTATATGGGCCATCAATTAATCGTCCCGGTCGAATAATCGTGTATGGTAATTGCGATCGCATAATGGCATCTTCTCCCTTTTGCTTGGCATCCAAAACACCAAAACCATTCAGCAAACTGTAAGGAAATTTATCCTTGCGATCGATCCCGATCGAAGAAACAAATACAAATCTTTTCAAATCTTTAGGTGCAGCATTAACTAAATTGCTCACTCCCATTGCATCCACATCCTGAGGACTATTTTTCGCTTTAGCATTCCGATAGGAAGCATCTAAATAAATCTTGCTCCATTCCTGCAAACTTTCCAATGGATTTAACTGAGATGGCAGTTCAAACTGCCAACGACTAGAAGGAAAAGCAGTAGTTCCCGTAACGCAAATAATATGAGTAACCCCTTGCATAGCATCTGGCAAAGTTTCTGCTTGGCGAATATCTCCTTCCGCCACTTCTACCCGTTCGCCAAACATTTGTCGAGCTTTTTGTACGTTACGAGTTAAAACGCGCACCGTCCATCCTTTATCCAAAAGTTGAGCAACCGTTAATTGCCCCACGCCACCCGTAGCCCCTGCCACTAATACCCTGTCTGACACTGTTTTCTCCTAACCAGACATACCAATTAGACAGCATACAACTTATGCGAACCACGGGAATCTATCTTAAGAAACGTTGCATTCGATCGCTACTAACCTAAACTGAAACAAAAAAGCTAAAATTTAGAAATTCAATTTCCTAAAAATTTATATAGCGTTTCTCATTTGGATGCAGTACATTTGAGAGCGGGTTTTGATTGATAGATTTTTTACACACCAAGGATGTAAGCTAAACCCGCCCCTACAATATGTGTACCTCACCGTTATAAGAACTGCTATATAACTGTCGCCAAATTTGTTGGGAGGTAGTAAAATGAACTGTAAATACCCGCTCACGGGATTGAGTTTTTCTATACTTTTGGGTCTGGGGATGCAAGCCAGTCCGAGTTCGGCAGCTACTTTTACAGTTAACAGTACAATTGATGGAGTTGATGCTTTTAAAGGTGATGGGGTATGCGCCACACTGACGGGTGAATGTACTTTAAGAGCAGCGATTCAAGAAGCCAATCAATACTTTAGAAATTTTGCCATTCCAAGAAGTTCAACAATTATCTTACCCACTGGGTTTTATCAATTAAATATTCCCAAAGCCGGAATCGGTATGAGAGATACTGATGGAATCGGCGACCTTAATATTTATCACGAACTTACTATTCAGGGAACAGACGTCGCAAGTACGATTATCGATGGTGGAGGACTCGATCGCATATTTAACATTGAAGCTTTCACCCCTGATTATTTGCGAAAACCATTAGTAGCAATGTCTAACCTCACTCTTCAGAACGGATTCGCCTCTGGAACGGGTAACGACGATGGCGGCGCTATGCTGATCGAAGATGGTAGCTTCGTTGATTTAAATAATGTTATTTTCCGTAATAATCGCGCTGAAAGTAGCGGAGGAAGCATCTTTCTTGATGGAGGTTATCTGACGCTCAACCAAAACCAAATTGACGGAAATACGGCTGCTTATGGTGGTGGAATTGCCGTTCGAGAAACCCAAAAAGCCAGTACGCTTCGCATAGAACAAACGGCGATTAACAATAATTCAGCGAGTTTAGGTGGCGGTATTGGTAACCTTTTTGGTTTAGTAGAAATATACAACAGCACGATCGGTAATAATCAGGCGACAGTCACTCCTAATAGTGATGGAGGAGGAATTTTTAATGAGGGTAGCGCTATTTTAAGGAATGTTACTCTCAGCGGTAATACAGCTAGCAGAAATGGTGGCGCAGTTTATACCCAAGCGGTACGCGCAAATTTTCCGAATACTGGGGCGTTTTTCACCCATAGTACGATCGCAAATAACTCGGCTGGGGTGTCTGGTGGTGGAGTTTTTGGTAATACCGGGAGAATAGGGGGCAATAACTCTATTTTTGCCAATAATACCAGCGCAGCTAACCCTAATTGTAGTGGTATGTTAGCTGTTTCTGGTAACAATAATCTTTCTAACGATGAGAGTTGTCGTTTTAGTGGAGAAGGCAATATCGTAAATGTCGATCCGCGACTTTCTCCTTTAGCAAATAATGGCGGTTTTACTTTAACTCATGCTTTGCAATCTGGTAGTCCAGCGATCGATGCTGCTAGGGATATTTACTGTTCGCCGCAAAACACATCATTCTCAGAACCTAGAACGCGAGATCAGCGGGGAATTTCTCGTCCAGCCGGGACAAGTTGCGATATTGGTGCTTATGAATTTGCTTATTTGTTTAGCGGTTTTCTCCTTTTAAATCTGGATTTATTAGATTTTATTACTCTTCCGATTTGGATACCGGCTTCTGCTTCTTCGCTTGATTTTGTTTTGGATAATTCTGTGGCTCAAATTGTTGGGATCGAGTTAGCAGAACAAGGAAAATGGAATTCTCAAATTTCACCGGATGGGCGATCGGCAAGATTTAATCTGTTTAATTTAGGACAAAGCAATCAAAACGGTTTTCTTGTTAATATTAAAATTCGTCGCGATCGAGAAGGTGATGTAAAATTAAGTGTTTCTAATACTCAAAGAGTTACCGAACCGAGTAGTATTTTAGGTGTAGCGATATTAGCAGGCTATTTGATAGCAAGGAAAAGAAACAGTCATTAAGGATAAAGTCTGAAGTCTGAAGTATGAAATTTCAAAATTACAGCGCTTTCCAAGTAAATGTGGGAAATAGAAACCCGGTTTCTTCAAGAAACCGGGTTTCTATCTTGTACTTCAGGTAACTGGAATTTGCTGTAACTTATCTTCTTAATTTTTCCATTTTCAGGTCTTTTTGAGAATCGGGCAATGGCGTCAGATCGAGCGAGGTGCTTTTGAAGCCAAATATAGCGATAATTTGTTTTGTTGACTATCAATAAAACGCAATAAAATTGCCAACCGGAGAGGTAAGCTGCTACGCATTTAATTTTGATATTGAGCTTGATGGGGAGATGGGGGGATGGGGGGATGGGGAGAGGGATTGACAGTTTTCCTCGACACTCGGAAATATACAAATTAGATGCGATGCAAGCTTATTGCTTCATCAAATTGGCGGGGATCTAGTCCGGTGAGAGATGCTATTTTATCTAAGCGATAACTGAGGGTATTGCGATGAATAGACAACTGTTTGGCAGTAGAAGAAGGACAACAATTTTCTTGAAAAAAAAATCTCGGTAGTCTTCAGTAAATCCGGTTCCTGTTCGAGAGGGCTGAGTAAATGATTTGCCAAGTCCATTTTAGTGACTTCATCGGAAACACCGATAAAAACTGCTATTGCCAATTCAGCCAAACAATGTACCTGATTTTGTTGATTTAAACGCCGACCTAAAAAAAGGGCTGCACGGGCATCTTGGTAGGATTTAGTTAATCCTTGAATTCCTGGATGATGGCGATCGATGCCGATATTAATAGTTGCTTTAGTATAACTGGTCAGAGACAACCAATTTTAAATGACACTGGAGAATTTTTAATTCTGAATCAAACTGACGTTTTCCGAGCAATTATTTTGCCAAAATTGGCCAACTTTTATTTCTGGTATTAACGATCGATCGAGTAAATCGATCGCTTCTCTCACCACTTCTTCTGGCGGAATATCCAAGCACTCCATTTGATAAGGACAACGAGGTTTATAGCAAGGCGAACAATTTGTCGGACGCCGCAACAGCTTAGTATTTGAACTTCTAGGTTGCCACTGACTTTCTAATTCCGTTCCCGAATACAAAATCACCATTGGTCGCCGCAAAGCATCGGCAATGTGCATGGGGCCTGAATTATTGGTAATTACTAAACTGGCCCGTTGAATTATTCCCACTAGTTCCGGTAAAGAAGTACAGCCAACTAAGGAGATAATTTGGTTGTTTTCCTGTTGCAAATAAGTAGGGGAATGAGCTAACTTTGGCGTAATTTTCCATTCTCCCAATCGTTCGTATTCTTGATTTTTTTCATTCGCTAAAATCGGCTGAATCAGTTCTGTTTCGCGACGACTTCCCACAATGACAATTTGCAATCCAGTTTGGCTGGCTAAGCTTCGCGCTACGCTAGCATAGCGCTGTATATCGTATCGACGTGTCGGACAATTAGCGCCTGGTGCTAATACAATATATGGCCGATCGGGGTTAATATTCCAACTACGCAGCAGAAAGTCGCTTGCTACCTGAATATCATCTGTAATTTTTAATTCTAAATCACGAGATTCAGCCGTTAAACCTATTGATTCTAGTAAAAATAAATTGCGATCGACTTGGTGTGTAGAATTAGGTAAAGGTTTTACCCAATGGGAGAGAACGCCACCACCAAACTCTTTCGATTGTCCGATTCTAATGGGAATTCCTGCTAAATAACATAGATAAGCTGGCGGGTAAGGAGATTGATAAAAACTGGTAAAAATTATTGCTGCATTAAATTCGCGCTTGGCAATTTTTTCGATTAAAGTTGTTTCCCTCATTGGATTAAGAGGCATTGCACCGGAAACATCTTGCCACGCGACTCGCGAGGTGAGTACATCATCTACCCAAGGAAGAAGGGGTGCAACTTGACTGCCTGTGGGAGATGCCATCAAAGTAATCGACGCATTCGGTAAATTCGATCGCAACGCCCGCAAAGCAGGACTAAGCATCACTACATCCCCAATGTTGTCTGGTCGGATTACAAGTATACGTTGGAAATTTTCCCATTCCCTAGACAACATAAGTTCTTTCATAAAATTTTCTTTCCCAATTATTTTGGTAAAAGTGTAAGTTGAAATTTTTCAGCTTAATAATGATGAATTAACTTTGAAGGTTGCTAACTAAATTTAGTTTGTCCCTCAAAAGCAACCCAGCAAGATTTTTTTACTCTTAAGCAGATTAGCTTTTTATTATCGATCTCTCTTCCATCAGAAGAGCTAGTTGTTTTGTTAAGCAATTATGTATTAGCTAATACAATTGTTAGTTTTTTTAAAACTGGAAAGGTTTATTGCTGTACGGCGTGAATTTCTGCTTAATACAACAAAATAGTTGTTTCGCTTCCGATTCTACCAAAATCAGGTAGCGGCCCCATCTCCATTTCTACTATATATTTCCAGGTATTAGCATCCGGTCGATAGTTTCTAATTTTGCCGATTCCTCCCGTAAAAGATACTGTTTGATTATGGTTATATCTGGGTTTGGCTATCAAGTTAGTTTTCATAAGCTCTGCTCGATTTATTTAGGGATATCATCTTCATCTAATTGAGTGGATTGAATTGCACTAAAGAAATTTCTTATTAATAAAGAGACAAAATTGTTCAAATTTATCCTTTATCTAGGCAATTCAATCTTTTTTTCTTTTATTATTAAATTATCTAGATTAAAGTCATTTTTACTCTAACTATAGTAGGGAGATATTTATATCAAAAGAATGGGCTTGTTGTGAAGATAATATGTAATATCGATCACCAATAAGTTTAATTAAATTAAATTTGTTTTTTTATTAAAATTAATCAGAGAGCGAACTAGATTTATTCATAAAAACTTTCTAGATTTACCTTTACAAATTAATCTGAATACAGCCTCATTCATTCGACATTAATGCCAAGACTGATAACTGTTTTGTCTAATTACAATTAAAATTAATTGATAGAATGGTGACGCTCTGAATAGAAAGCATTTTTTTAGGATAAAAAAATAAACAGAAGTATGTAGAGAAAAGTAAACTCAAGCTTCGCTCCTCTTCTCTCCTGCCTTCTGCCTGCATAATATGTGGGTTTTATTTTAAGTGCAGACTTTGCTGACTCGCCCAGTTATTGTTTATGCTTCTGCAAATTTAGAATTAACATTCATTTCATCGCTAGTAATATAAGTGGAATCGATTTGCATTTCATCGTCAATGGGAATACTTGGGTTAAGATTAAGCGCATGATTGATATCCTCAATGCCCCCTTGTCTATCTCCCACATGAAAACGAGCTAAACCACGATTTAAGTAAGCTGCACTTAAATTTGGATTTAATTGTAAAGCTCGATTAAAATCTTCAATTGCTTTGCGATTGTTTCCTAGTCTGTAGCGAATAAATCCTCGGCTGTTATATGTTCTAGCATCATTAGGGTTAAGCTGCAAGGAGCGATCGAAATCCTCTATAGCTCCTTTTTTATCTGCCAAATCAGAGCGTGTTAAACCTCTGCTGACATAAGCTTCCGCTAATAGGGGGTTGACTCGCAAAGCATGATTAAAATCTGCTAACGCTTGCTGAATATCTCCCTGGTTGCGATAGGCAATTCCCCGATTATTGTAAGCTGCTGCGTAATCGGGATTTAGTTCGATCGCTTGATTGAAATCCGCGATCGCTTGATGATTATCACCGACAAAATAGTGAGCTAAACCACGATTATAGTAAGCATTAGCTTTTTTAGGGTTAATTTTAATTGCTTTAGTGTAATTTTCGAGCGCTCCCTGATAATCTCCCACTAAAGCACAAGCATTACCTCGATTATTATAAGCTTCTGCATCGTTAGGATCGATTTGTACGGTATGGTTATAATCTTCAATCGCGCCTAGTTTATCACCTATTTTATAACGGGCAAAGGCTCTATTATAATAAATTTTAGATAAACTGCTATCCATGCTTAAAGCTTGTTTTAAATCCTCGATCGCCCCCGTTGTATCTCCCAGTTCAAAACGAGCTAAACCGCGATTATTATAAGCTTCTACTAAATTCGGATCGCTTTTTAAAGCCAGATTAAAATCTTCGATCGCTCCTAAACAATCTTTCAAATAAAAGCGAGCCATCCCTCGGTTATTATAAGCTTGTGCTAGATCGGGTTCTATCCGTAAAGCTTGTTCGTAATCTTCAATTGCAGCTGGGAAATTCCCTAGTTCAAAACGCGCCAGTCCTCTGCTAATATAAGCTTTTGATGAATCGGGATTTAGTTCGATAACTTGGTCGAAATCTGCGATCGCCGCTTCGTAATATTGCAAATCTAAATAAATCAACCCCCTACTGAGATAAGCGATCGTAAAATGAGGATTTAAATGCAGAGCTTGCTGAAAGTCATAAATAGCTTTCTGGAATTCTCCTAAGCAACGGTAAGCATTTCCTCGGTTATTGTATGCTGCTACGTATTCTGCATTCAGTTGCAGAGCTTGGTTAAAATCCGCGATCGCCTTTTCGTAATTCCCCAAGTCGTACCAAGCTCGACCGCGATTATAATAACCTTTGCTATAGTTCGGATCGACTTCCAAAACCCGATCGAAATTGGCAATCGCCCCTAAGATATCCCCTCGCTGAGCCTTGTCAATACCTTCATTTAAACAGTTGATAATATTCATAGCTTGCAATCCTGATTTACCAATGATTGATGTACGTAGTTTTGGCGATTCCCGGGATTGCTAGGGTAATCATATTTATGGTTTGGCAAGTGGGAATTTGTCAAATTTTAGTAGATCGCCCTATTGCCTGTTTACTCCGGGAATGCGATTAGTTAACAGTCCAAATTAAGTGCAATTGCTTAAACACTTAGTTGTTTGATGGAACATATCCGTAAATATACAGTCATTATTCCCCATTTAGCGGTTAAAATATCTCTCTTTATAAAATCTTTAAGAAAATATTTAGTTATTTTTACGTAAATTTTACGTTCTATCGCGAAAGCGAGTTCGTCATCTATCCGTAGTACTATTGAATACAAAAAAAATTAGCCATTAGCCGATATGCGATCGCCAATGACTAATCACCAATAACCGATGAAAAATGACTAATCTTCAAGAAAAGCTATAAATTTTTTGAGTTTCCAAGCGATCGCAAACCGAAGAAGGCAACTCCCTCAAAGAGAAAGTTTGGCGCGACAGTTGCACCTGCAAACTAGTTAAAGGGTCAAAACCCGGAGAAATCAAAAATTCCAATCGTTGGATATAAGGCCAAGCGGCTATTTTATCAAGTATTTGACCGATCGCTTCCACATAAGGGTGATTGGACTGTTCAAACCAGCCTGGAGTAGCTAAATTCGCTTGATCCAAACCCAAATGAAAAGTCAGCGCAGGCTCGCCAAACAGGGCAACCGTCACCGGTCGCGCTTCCTCCTGCAACACCAAATTACAAGTCCCTGCCAAATAACGCAACTTCTCCAATCTGTCGTAGCGTTCTTGAATCGAATTAGGCTCGTCGTTCCACTGCAAAGCTACCGTCACTAAATAAGTTTGCAGTAGCATATGACCCAACTTTTCTGCCTTCGTCGCCAGATAAGTAGAATTATAAGGAGTCGCTTCGATCAATAGCGGTACCCGATCCGCCACTTCCAAACCATAACCCTTTAAACCAGCGATTTTGCGCGGATTATTCGTAATCAGGCGAATCTTCTTTACTCCCAAATCATTGAGAATCTGCGCTCCTACCCCGTAATTCCGCAAATCAGCCGGAAAGCCCAACTTTTCATTCGCTTCTACCGTATCCAGCCCCATATCCTGCAAAGAATAAGCCTTCAACTTGTTAATCAAGCCAATTCCCCGACCTTCTTGGCGCAGATAAACTACCACCCCTTGACCTGCGCTTTCCATCATCTTCAAAGCCGCTTGCAGCTGCATCCGACAATCGCAGCGCAAAGACCCCAAAGCATCACCAGTCAAGCATTCCGAGTGCATCCTTACCATCACCGCGCGATCGGGAAACTCTGCCGGATCTCCCTTGACGATCGCAACGTGTTCCGAATTATCCAGGATATTGCGATAAGCATAAATTTGAAAACTACCAAATTGTGTCGGTAATTCAGCCACCGTTTCCCGACAAATAAACCGTTCGTGAGAAAGGCGATAGCTAATTAAATCCGCAATGCTAATAATTTTTAGATTGTAAGTGCGAGCATATTCAATTAGCTGGGGCAAACGAGCCATTGACCCATCCGGATTTTGAATTTCACAAATTACCCCAGAGGGATACAATCCAGCCAGCCTAGCCAAATCTATTGCCGCTTCCGTATGTCCTGCGCGTTTGAGAACACCACCTTCCCTAGCACGGAGGGGGAAAATATGACCCGGACGCCGTAAATCGTGGGGTTTCGTAGCCGGATTAATCGCCACCTGAATAGTACGGGCGCGGTCTTCTGCGGAAATTCCCGTCGTCACTCCCAGGTGAGTAGCCGCATCGATGCTGACGGTAAAAGCCGTTTGGTTGTTATCGGTGTTATTAGTTACCATCAACGGCAAGTCCAGTTCATCCAGTCGTTCTCCGGTCATCGCCAGACAAATTAATCCCCGCGCATAAACAGCCATGAAATTAATTAAATCCGGCGTAGCAAACTGAGCAGCACAGATTAAGTCACCTTCATTTTCGCGGTTTTCATCATCCACCACGACGATCGCTCGACCAGCCTTGATCTCTGCGATGGCAGCTTCAATAGAGTCAAACTGAAATGATTGAATAGGGGTGTTTTGAGGCGATTCCACAGACAATAATCTTAAATTTTTTTAAAGATGATTCCACTTTGATTGTAGCCCGATTGGGGAGCGGAAGAGGAAAAGGGGCAGGGG